>JABDRC010000127.1 GCA_013041945.1 Halobacteria archaeon | reverse complement strand
GGTGCGGATGCAACCCGTCCGCCCCGTATGGCGGCGCTGGACAGCAATGTGGAAGCGGCCATCCTGGCCGGCGGTGATCCCAGCAAACTGCTGCCGGCTACGGCATCGGGTGGCTGTGTCGCGGCGGGACTGGATGCCTTCACGGTCAGCGAGGGTGACTACTTCGATCGCCTGATCTCGGCATCCTGCAAGGGGGCTAAATAAACCGGGCCGGGGTGCCGACTTAGCAGTACTGCGGTATGCCCCTCTTTTGCTTTTGAAAGAGGGGCATACCTCGACCAGCCAAGAGATCCTAGTGTAGGGAGTACACAGCCATGAACCAGCTGCCTTCGCAACTGATGAGCACATCACATCCACTCTGCAGAGCAATCGCACTATTCGGTGCAGCGCTGCTTTTCTCACCGATCCTGTCTGCAGCACCGCCATCACTGCAGGTCTTGCCCGGCGTGGTTGACCGGCCGCCGGTGGAGTTACCGCCAATGCTGACCGGTGAGGAAGTCGATGTGCCGGTCCAGGAGCCACAGCCGGTGCAGCCGTCTGGCGACGGGACGGTGATTGCAACCCTGAGCCGCATCATGTTCGGTGGTGAACTGCTGCTGGATGAAGTAAATCTGCAGAATACCGTTGCGCCCTATCTGCAACGGCCAATTACCACCAACGATATTGCACAAATGAAATACGCACTGACCAGCCTGTACTACAAAAAAGGCTACGTGCTGGTCAAGGTCACCACGCCGCCGCAGGACCTGTCCGACGGGATCATGGATGTCGTCATCATTGCCGGGCGGATTGGCCAGATCAACATGGACAACGATGTACTGAACGAGAACATCGCCAATTCGCGTGTCGGCGAGATCAACAGTGGTGACGTGTTTAACGAGAGGGACGTCGAGACGGCCCTGCAGGACATCAACGAACTGACCAATATCAGTGCCTCCGTCAATCTGCGGCCAGGGCAGGAAACCGGCACCACGGACCTCGATCTGCTGGTCCGCCGGTCCGAGACGGATGAAGACGTGCAGATCTTCACCATTGACAATTACGGGTCGAAATTCACCGGCAGAGGCGTTGCCCGGCTCAGCCTGCAGAAAAGCAATATGATGGGGCTGGGTGAATCCCTGGGCATCACCGGGCGCAAGTCGAATGACGACTTCTGGGCTGTCCAGGGCGAGGCACTGTTTCCGCTGCCGCTGCACAATCTGCAGCTGGAACTGGATTACCTCAGGAGCGACAACAGCATCGGCGATATTTTCACGCCGCTGGACTCATCGGGCGAGTCCGAGGTCTTCCAGGCAGCGCTGTCGAGCGCACTGGTTAACCAGCGCCAGCGGAAATGGGTGATACGCGGCGGCATCGAGCGGGGCGAGTACGAATCATTCCTTGCCGCTGTCCCGGATACCTCCGACACCATCACCAAGGTCTTCGCCGAGACCAGCTTCTCGTTGCGCAAGAGCCGGCTAATTACATTTCTCAGTCTGCGGGCCAACAAGGGTATCGGCGCACTGGACGCCGACGACCAGGGTGAGGCTGACGCCTCCCGCCTGACCGGCGATCCGCGCGCCTGGACTATCGAATCATTACTCTATGCCAATGCCCGCCTGACAGACCGGGATTACGCCTCGTTCGTGCTGCAGGGCCAGTATGCCGATGCCGTCGTCCTGTCGTCGGACCTGTTCACGGTGGGCGGTTACGGCAGTGTGCGTGGTTACGAGCCGGCGCAGTCGACCGGCGACAGTGGCGCCTCGCTGAACGCAGACCTGTACCGCCAGTTCGATATCCCGGACAGCCGCTGGTATGCACAGGCGGGACCGTTTGTGGACTGGGGTTATGTACATAATCGCGTGACGGGCTCGACACTGGAAAACAATATCTACAGTATCGGCCTGGGTGCTGAAGTGAATTACAGGCATTCCGGCAAGCTGGTCAGCAAGCTGCGTCTTGACTGGGGCCACCCGCTGGTGCACAAGAGTTTGCCCGAGGTCGACAGCAATACCTTCTACGCCCGCTTTACCCAGTTGTTCTGAGCGGCGCAAACGCTCTGTTGATACAGCCCGTCTGCCGTTCCAACGGCAGACGGGTTTTTTATTGCGGCGCACCGGGGATGTGCAGGTAGCGCCGAAGCAACCGGCGTGAAGGCGTCGGCATTGACCGGGAAGTGTACCCGGATGCTGGCCGCGTAACCCGGCAGGCTGGTCCAGCTCCACTTCGACGTTTCATGCGCGGCGCGATGGGTGTGGTCAATCAGGAGCGCGCATTATTCGTGTAGATGCGTTTTACCCGCTTGACGTAGTTACGTGTCTCCCGATAGGGCGGGATGCCGCCATGGCGTTTGACCGCGT
>JABDRC010000126.1 GCA_013041945.1 Halobacteria archaeon | reverse complement strand
GGTGCGGCCCTGTTGCTTGCGGTTAATGTCGTCTGCATTAACCTGTCCGCAAAACTTATGTTTCTGTTCAAGGGTGTGAAGCCGCGCACCTGGCTGGAGAAGACCCAGGCACGGCAGTCGGTGGCTACTTACATCACGGTGTGGATCGTTTTGCTCACGCTGCTGATCACCGCAATCGTGTTGCGGCACCGGGTGCTGGTTTGAATGAAAGCCTTTGCCGCAGAGAACACAGAGAAAAATAATACCACGTCATTCCCGCGCACGACTGCAGGGATGCAGGAGGTAGAGCAATGCATGGAGCAATTGCCGAGGCGGGAATGACGTGTATCTTTTTCCCTGTGTTCTCTCGGCTCTGGCATCCTGCTTCGCCCTACCTCCTACATCCCTGTAGTCGTGTGGCTGGTTTTTTTATTGAACGGATCTACTCCCCATTATGATCATCCGGCCAGTTGAGGACGATCAGGAACAGGCCGCCGATCAGGCCGAACCAGCTCAGTAACGGGGCGCCCAGCACCATGGACGGTTGATAACCGTCGAGGCCATAAATCACGGCGGCTGCGATCAGCAGGCCGGTGCCGACGACCGTGCCCGCGGTGCGCCGGTTGGCGTTGCGGACTTCGCGGCGCAGCTGTTTGAGTTCCTGCGAGCTCCATTCCACCTGCAGCTTGCCGGAGGTGGCCTGCTCGAGGTAGCGATGCGCAAGCACAGGTAATTCCGGCAATGTGTCGGACCATCCCGGCACGCTGTCTTTCAGGTTGCGAAGCAGCGAACGCGCACCGAGCTGTTCGCTCATGTTGCGCTCCAGGAACGGTTTGGCGGTCTCCCACAGGTCGAGGTCCGGGTAAAGCTGCCGGCCGAGGCCCTCGATGTTCAGCAGCGTCTTCTGCAACAGTACCAGTTGCGGCTGCACTTCCATGTTGAAGCGCCGTGCAGTCTGGAACAGGCGCAACAGCACGTTGCCGAAGGAGATTTCCTTCAGCGGTTTCTGGAAGATCGGCTCGCACACCGTGCGGATGGCAGACTCGAATTCGTCCACGCGCGTGTCACCCGGCACCCACTCCGATTCCACGTGCAGTTCGGCTACACGCCGGTAGTCGCGGTTGAAGAAGGCGAGGAAGTTTTCCGCCAGGTATTTCTGGTCGACCGGGTTGAGCGTCCCCATGATACCGAAGTCGACGGCCTTGTAGCGTCCGTCGCGGCCGATGAAGATATTGCCGGGATGCATATCGGCATGAAAAAAGTTGTGCCGGAAAACCTGCGTGAAAAAGATCTCCACGCCGCGTTCCGCCAGCAGTTTCAGATCGATGCCGCTGGTGTGCAGGGCATCGATATCGCTGATCTGGATGCCGTGTATGCGCTCCATGACCATGATCTCGGGACGGCAATAGTCCCAGTAGACCTCCGGCACATACAGCAGGCCGGTGTCGGCGAAGTTGCGGCGCAGCTGCGAGGCATTGGCGGCCTCGCGCAGCAGGTCGAGTTCGTCGTAGAGGGTCTTTTCGAATTCACAGACCACGTCGCGCGGATGCAGGCGCTTGCCGTGTTGCCAGTAGCGTTCGGCCAGACCTGCCACGGTGTGCAGCAGGCTGACATCGCGCTCGATGTACCGGCGCACGTTCGGCCGCAGCACCTTGATGACCACTTCCTCGCCACCCTTCAGCCGCGCAGTGTGGACCTGTGCGATGGAGGCCGAGGCCAGCGGGATTTCGTCGAATTCGTCCAGCAGGCTCTCGACCGGCTGGCCGAACTCCTGCTCGAGGCGCTGGCGGGTGATGCTGCCCGGAAATGGCGGGACATCGTCCTGCAGGTGTGCCAGTTCGTCGGCAATGTCGTCCGGCAGCAGGTCGCGCCGCGTGGACAGAATCTGGCCGAACTTGACGAAGATGGGGCCGAGATCTTCCAGCGAACGACGGATGCGCACGGCGCGCGGGCCGCGCTTGCGCGGTACCCAGTTCCAGGGTGCCAGGTAGTAAAGAATGCGGAATGGCCGGAACAGGTGTGTGGCAAGGATGATCTCGTCCAGGCCGTGTTTGGCAAGCACGTAGTTGATGTGGATGAGCCGGACGATCTGCTTCGGACGGATCATGCCTGTTCACCCGGCGTGGCGGATTTTTTCCCGAGACGTGCCACGTGCGCTGCCAGCCGGTCGACATCCATCACGAGTTTAGTGACGTCCGCGCAGAAATTCTCGATTTCGATGCGTGCCGGCAGCACGCGCATCTCTTCCTGCAGGTATTCGGTCGTATTCTGCTGTGCGGTTGCACTGCCCTGTCTGAGCAATTCGCCGGCACGGCGCACGGCATTGCCGGCATGATGTGCGATCATGTCGCCGGTCAGATGCGACAGCTGTTCTTCCCAGTCGATGTCCATGCCATCGAGGATGTCCCGAAAGGCCTGGCCGCTTTCCATGTCGCCGGTGATTTCCATTTCACCGGAGAACAGGGCGCGCTCCTTTTGCCGTCCCAGCCCGACACGTGCAAGCCCGATCGGGGTGCCGCTGAGCGTCGTGTCCGGCGTGTCCTCGCAGTGATCGGTTATGGTGACACCGTCTCCGTTCGGCAGTGCATACAGCGTCAGGTCAAGACCGCGCAATTCGATGGCGATGCAGTGCACGTCGAGTTGCGTCATGCGCGTCCATGTCTCAGGGTCGAGGCGCAGGTAGCGGTTGATGGCCGCGTCCAGTCCGGCAACGACCCCGGCGGGCAGTTTCACAGCCGGTATCCCCGGTGAACAGCGACGATGCCGCCGGTCATGTTGTGGTAGTCGCAACGTTCAAAACCTGCCTGCTGCATCATCGACAGCAGTGTTTCCTGGTCCGGGTGCATACGTATCGATTCGGCCAGATAGCGGTAGCTGTCTGCGTCCCCGGCGAACATGCGGCCGAGTTTCGGCAGGATATTGAGGGAATAGAAATCATAGGCCGGCTTCAGTGCGGAGACCGGTTTCGAGAACTCGAGTACCAGCAGGCGCCCGCCCGGGCGCAGCACGCGATAGATGGATTCGAGCGCGCACTGCTTGTCGGTGACGTTGCGCAGACCGAAGGCAATGGTAACCAGGTCGAAGCTGCTGTCGGGGAACGGCAGCTGCTCCGCGTTGACCTGCGCAAAGGTAACGTTGCCGGAGATGCCGTGGTCGAGCAATGCATGCCGCCCCCTTTCCAGCATGGCGGCGTTGATGTCGGTCAGTACCACGTGACCGTCCTTGCCGACACGCGGCGCCATCAGGCGCGCGATATCGCCGGTGCCGCCGGCCAGGTCGAGTACCTGCTGGCCTGGCTGGATGCCCGACATGCCGATAGCGAAGCGCTTCCACAGACGGTGAATGCCTGCGGACATCACGTCATTCATCAGGTCATAGTTGTCAGCGACCGAGTCGAACACGCCCCGCACGTGCTGCGCCTTGTCACCGACGGGTACTTTCCGAAATCCGAAATGGGTGTTCTTGTCCGCCATGCGCCTGCTCATTCGCTATTCATCGGTGGTAAAGACTGGATGGCTTGTCATTGCGAGTTGCGAAGTGACGAAGCAATCTCCGGATATGATCTCGTTATTATGAGATTGCCACGCTACGCTCGCAATGACGAGAATAATTTCACGTCATCAGCGATCATCTAATGTACCGCAAAGACGCAGCGGACGCAGGGATATTGCCAATATGTGTGCTGCTGGAAGCGCTTCAGCGTCAGATCGGGTTCTGTCCCGGTTCCCTGCGCTGGTGGCCGGCTGCAGCGAGCTTGTCGAGGTATTCCTGCCAGTAGCGGTCGTGATTTTTGCCGAGGTCGTAGAGTGTTTCCCAGGAATAGATGCCGGTGTCGTGGCCGTCATCGAAAGACGGCTGGATGGCATAACTGCCGATCGGCTCGACAGCGGTGATGTTGACGTCTTCCTTGGCGAGCTGCAGTACGCCCTGCCCGGGCCCGTGTCCCTGCACTTCCGCAGAGGGCGAGTGCACGCGCAGGAACTCGTAGCTCAGTTTGAATGTTTTGCCGTCCTCGAAGCTGATTTCGAGGATGCGCGATTTCTGGTGCAGGTTGATCTCGGTGGGTTTGGGGGTATCTGTCATGTTGGATGCTCGTTGATGTAATCAATAAATCGCCACAGAGGTCACAGGGGACACAGAGTACAACATTTGTCCGGGAGGCATTATTAGCCTCTTAAGTCGTTCCCACATTCTTGCGAGAGACTACAGACATTATTCAGGAGGAAATACAATTATTTTTTCTCTGTGTCCTCTGTGGCGATGATTTTTTAAGATTCTGTACAGTGAAGTAAGCACGTTTAAAGTATATACCGACTCAGGTCCTCGTCCTTGACCAGCGAGTCGAGATGCTCGTTGACATAGCCGACGTCGATCATGACACGACTGCCGGCCTTGTCGGTGGCCTCGAACGACAGCGTCTCCAGCAGGCGCTCCATGACGGTATGCAGCCGCCGCGCACCGATATTCTCGGTACGCTCGTTGATCTGTGTGGCGATTTCGGCGAGCCGCTCGATACCGTCAGCGGCAAATTCCAGCTGCACGTCTTCCGTGGCGAGCAGCGCGCCGTACTGTTCGGTCAGCGAGGCGTCCGGTTCGGTCAGGATGCGCCTGAACTCCTCGGTGCCGAGGTCGTCCAGTTCCACGCGGATCGGCAGCCGGCCCTGTAACTCCGGAATCAGGTCCGAGGGTTTGGCCAGGTGAAAGGCGCCGGAGGCGATGAACAGGATGTGGTCGGACTTTACCATGCCGTGCTTGGTCGACACGGTGCAGCCTTCCACCAGCGGCAACAGGTCGCGCTGCACGCCCTCGCGCGACACGTCCGGTCCGCTGGTCTCGCCGCGCTTGGTGACCTTGTCGATCTCGTCGAGGAAGACGATGCCGTTCTGCTCGACGTTTTCCAGCGCATTCAGCTTCAGCTCGTCCTCGTTGACCATTTTCGCCGCTTCTTCCTCGGTCAGCAGGCGCATGGCATCGCGAATGCGCAGCTTGCGCTGTTTCGTGCGGCCGCCGCCGAGATTCGAGAACATATCCTGCAGCTGGCTGGTCATGTCCTCCATGCCGGGCGGTGTCATGATCTCCACGCCGACGCGCGTGACCTCGACCTCGATCTCGATTTCCTTGTCGTCCATCGCCCCCTCGCGCAGGCGCTTGCGGAATTTCTGGCGGGTCTCGTTATCGGGCGGCGTGTCCTCGCCGACCGCCAGGCTGCGCGGTGCCGGCAGCAGCGCGTCGAGTATGCGTTCCTCGGCGGCGTCTTCCGCGCGGTGGCGGACCTTGGCCATCTCGTTTTCACGCGCCATCTTGATGGCCGCATCGGCCAGATCGCGGATGATGGATTCGACGTCGCGGCCGACATAGCCGACCTCGGTGAACTTGGTGGCCTCCACCTTGATGAAGGGGGCCCTGGCCAGTCGTGCCAGGCGCCGCGCGATCTCGGTCTTGCCGACCCCGGTCGGACCGATCATCAGGATGTTCTTCGGGGTGATCTCGGCGCGCAGGTCTTCGCTGACCTGCATGCGGCGCCAGCGGTTGCGCAGGGCAATGGCGACGGCGCGCTTGGCGGCGTCCTGCCCGATAATGTGTTTGTCCAGTTCCTGGACGATCTCTCTGGGGGTCATTTCAGACATGGTGGCGGGTTTTCTCGAAAATTAGCGGCAAATGCATGCAATAAGCAAATTATAACGGTTTATAAGTTGTATTTCGCCGTAGTTAGCCGATTTTCAGCTCCTCCAGCGTCAGGTTGCGGTTGGTGTAGATGCAAATGTCTGCGGCTATGCCCAGGCCGGCCTCGGTGATTTCGCGCGCACTCAGGTCCGTGTGCTGGACCAGTGCGCGCGCCGCCGCCTGGGCGAACGGACCGCCCGAGCCGATCGCCATCAGCGACTGTTCCGGTTCGATGACGTCGCCATTGCCGCTGATGATGAGCGAGGTCTCCCGGTCGGCGACCGCCAGCAGGGCCTCGAGGTTGCGCAGCATCTTGTTGGTGCGCCAGTCCTTGGCCAGCTCGACGGCGGCGCGGGTCAGCTGGCCGCCGAATTCATCCAGCTTGGCCTCGAACAGTTCGAACAGGGTGAAGGCGTCGGCGGTACCGCCGGCGAAGCCGGCCAGTACCTGATCGTTGTACAGGCGGCGGACCTTGCGGGCATTGCCCTTCATAATGGTGTCGCCCATCGACACCTGCCCGTCCCCGCCGATGACGACACTGTCACCTCGGCGGACTGACAGGATGGTCGTGCCGCGAAACTGGTCCACTCGGAAATTCTCCTCAAACAGGGGGCGTGGAATTGTACACCATAGTATTGGGGCGGACGTGACGAATCCAAGGGCGTTAAAAGCCTTGCCACAGAGAACACAGAGAGAAGATATGCCATGCCCGAGGAGGCGTGAATTTATCTCATAGTAGACATGGTACCGATCACTTTTTTTTCTGGCCTTTCTCTAGACGGGGAACATACTGCTTTCGAGGGATTACATTGAAATGGATTAGTCTATATATTTAGGTATTACTATAAACATAGTAATTATCAATATTTTTCAATGGCATGCAAGCTAAATATTTGCGGCAACGCCAAACACACATAGTGACATACGCTGCGGATTTGTCCCTCTGATATCCGGATTCTACCAGAAAATTTAGATCTCTAATTTTAGAGACTGCTATATATTATTGAGTTTGAGTCCTGTTTTTGTGGGGATGACAGTCGCTGCTGATCCAGCGTTTCGGGAGACATTCAGATTTTTCTCTGTGTTCTCTGTGGCTGTTTTTTTCTTTGTGCTTTTTCGCGAGACGATTATTTACTTCGTCTTGCGGGCCCGTGGATGGGCCTGGTCGTAGACCTGGGCGAGGTGCTGGAAGTCGAGATG
>JABDRC010000124.1 GCA_013041945.1 Halobacteria archaeon | reverse complement strand
CGTGCGTGAGACTGCACCCGCGGCACAAGAAAAAAAGGAGATAATGAAATGAACAGAGGACAATCTTTGCAGGATCCATTTCTGAATGCACTACGCAAAGAGCGAGTCCCGGTATCCATTTACCTGGTGAACGGCATCAAGTTGCAGGGCCAGATCGAGTCGTTCGACCAGTTCGTGGTGTTGTTGAAGAACGCCGTCAGCCAGATGGTCTACAAGCATGCCATTTCGACCGTGGTTCCCGCACGCAACGTGCGCATGCAGGGAAGCGACGAACAGGGTGAAGCAGAACCCGGCAATACCTGATGGCAGTTGTTTCATGAATAGGTGGTTATTTGTTCGAACGACCTGAGACCGGTGAGCGGGCCGTTCTGGTCCATATCAATTTTCCCGAGGGTGCCGACGAGGAAGACCTGCAGGAGTTTACCGACCTGGTCAACTCCGCCGGTGCCGTGCCCGTGGCCACCGTGACCGGCACACGCAGCAAACCGGAGCCGCGGCTGTTCGTTGGAACAGGCAAGGCCGAAGAGATCCTGGATGCCGTGCGCGGCAACGAGGCCGATGTGGTGATATTCAACCATTCATTGAGTCCCAGCCAGGAACGCAATCTCGAACGACTGCTCTCCTGCCGGGTGCTGGCCCGTACCGGCCTGATCCTCGATATCTTCGCGCAGCGGGCGCGTTCCTTCGAGGGCAAGCTGCAGGTCGAACTGGCGCAACTCAAGCACCTGTCCACGCGCCTGGTGCGTGGCTGGACGCACCTCGAGCGGCAAAAGGGCGGTATCGGCCTGCGTGGTCCGGGTGAAACCCAGCTGGAGTCTGACCGGCGCATGCTGAATGCACGGATCAAGGTGATCAACCATCGTCTGGCGAAAGTGGAACGGCAGCGTGATCAGGGCCGGCGCTCGCGCCAGCGCGCCGAGGTGCCGACCGTGTCGCTGGTCGGTTATACCAATGCCGGCAAGTCGACGCTGTTTAACGCGCTCAGCGGGGCGAATGCCTACGCGGCCGACCAATTGTTCGCCACGCTCGACCCGACACTGCGGCGCGTGGATGTGCAGGGCGTCGGTCCGCTGGTGCTCGCCGATACGGTCGGCTTTATCCGGCACCTGCCGCACGACCTGGTCGCTGCCTTCCGCGCCACGCTGGAAGAAACCCGCAAGGCGGACCTGCTGTTGCATGTGGTCGATGCACAGGACGCCGACAGGCTCGCGCACATGGAGCAGGTCAATGAAGTGCTGCATGAGATCGGTGCAGGTGACGTGCCGCAAATCCGCGTATTCAACAAGATCGATCTCGGCGATGAAACGCCGCGCATCGAATACGATGCCAATGGCCGGGTCAGCCGGGTATGGGCCTCGGCCGTGACCGGCGCCGGCCTCGACCTGCTTGCGGAGGCACTGACCGAGCACTTCCAGGGCAGCCAGGTGCGCGGCTGGCTGCACCTGCCCCCGGCGGCAGGCGCAACCCGGTCGGCCCTGTACAATATCGGCCAGGTGCTCGCCGAGCGGGTCGACCAGGACGGCAGCTGGTGGCTGGAAATCTGCATGGCGCAGCGAAATATCGACAAACTGGTCCGCGAATCGACGGGTAATTGCCGGTTTTATCCGGCCGGGAGCGTCGATAATGTTGCGGGCGCTGCGCAAGCTTCTTAAACTTGCATACTTGTGCCGTCCCCCTGGTGCGTGAAACGCATGTCGGCGGGCGGCGATAACCGGAGTTAATCTATGGCTTGGAATGAACCAGGTGGGGACAACCGCGACCCGTGGGGTGGCCGGGGCGGCAAGGACGGCCCGCCGGACCTTGATGAAGTGGCGCGCAAGATGCGCGATCGCATGAACAGCATCTTTGGCGGCGGCGGCGGTGGCGGCGGCAAGGGCCGCGGCGGCAGCCCGGTCAGCCTGGGCATGATACTGCTCCTCGCCGTGGCTGCCTGGGCACTGTCCGGGATTTACATCATCGATGCCGCAGAGCGGGGTGTGGTACTGCGGCTGGGTGAATTCAGCAAGGTCACCCTGCCCGGCATGCACTGGTACATGCGCGGCATCGAGAGTGTTGAAGTCGTTGACGTCGATGCCGTGCGTACGGTCAGTCACCGTGCAAACATGCTGACGCGGGATGAAAACATCATCCAGGTCGAGCTCGCCGTCCAGTACCGCATCAAGGATGCGCAGGATTATGTCTTCAGGGTGCGTGATCCGGATTTCACGCTGAAGGAGGCGACCGAGAGTGCCTTGCGCGAAGTCATCGGCGCCATCCCCATGGACGAGTTCCTGACCGGTGGCCGTGGCGATATCGTGCAGCAGACCAAGACGCGAACGCAGGGAATCCTCGATCAGTACGGTGCCGGCCTTATCCTGACCAGTGTGAACCTGCAGGACCCGCAGCCGCCCGAGGAAGTACAGGGTGCGTTCGAGGACGTCATCAAGGCGCGCGAGGATCAGGTTCGCTACAAGAACCAGGCCGAGGCCGTGGCGCTGGATATCATACCGAAGGCGCGTGGTGATGCGGCGCGCATGCGCGAGGCTGCCAATGCCTACCGGGAACAGGTGATCGCCAAGGCGGAGGGTGAAAGCAGTCGCTTCGTGCAGACGCTCACCGAGTACGAAAAGGCC
The DNA here is from genome assembly GCA_013041945.1 of Halobacteria archaeon. Lineage (GTDB taxonomy): Bacteria > Pseudomonadota > Gammaproteobacteria > UBA9214 > UBA9214 > UBA9214. Next base: position 17,077 of record JABDRC010000124.1, on the reverse strand, counting down.
CCGGCTATCACGCGCAAGCGCCTGTACCTGGAAACCATGGAGTACGTATTGGCCAACAACAGCAAGGTATTAATGACCGTGAAGGATGGAAACAACCTGATGTACATACCGCTCGACAAGCTGATGCAGGGAAGGAATGCGGGTGACCTCGATCGCCAGCGGGATGGTGAAAATATGGATCCGGGCTCGGTTGCCGGGTCACAAGACGTACCGCCGATGCGCCGTCCCGGTAGTCGCAGCGAGGGTAGACGCTGATGGCTATCAAGATATCACTGCTGCTGCTGGTGCTGGCCGTGCTGGTCGGTTTGAGTTCCATCTTCATCGTCGATGAGCGTGAAGTTGCGATCAAGTTCAGGCTTGGCGAGATCGTGCGGAGCGACTATGAACCCGGCCTGCACTTCAAGGCACCCTGGCCGGTCAATAATGTCCGCAAGTTCGACAAGCGGGTGCTGACACTCGACACACGGCCCGAGCGTTTTCTCACCGGTGAGAAAAAGAACGTCAACGTCGATTTCTTCGTCAAGTGGCGCATCGTCAAGCCGGAGCTTTTCTACACGGCTTTCATGGGTGATGAACGCCAGGCGGATACGCGCCTGCGACAGATCATCAACAACGGTCTGCAGCTCGAGTTCGAGAACCGGACAATCCGCCAGGTCGTCTCGGATGACCGTGCTGTCATGATGGAAAGCCTGACGAAAAAGGGCAACGATGAAGTCGAGCAGTTCGGTATAGAGATCGTTGATGTGCGCATCAAGCAGATCGAACTTCCCGTCGAAGTCAGAAACTCGGTGTTCGAGCGCATGCGTGCAGAGCGTGAGCGTATCGCCAAGGAACTGCGCGCACAGGGCCAGGAAGCCGGCAAGGGAATCCGGGCGATTGCGGAACGCGAGCGCACCGTGATACTCGCCGAGGCCCAGCGCGATGCCGAGACGACGCGTGGTGAAGGTGATGCCCGTGCCACGGAAATCTACGCAAATGCCTATGGCACGAACGAGGAGTTCTACGAGTTCTACCGCAGCATGAATGCATACCGCTCCGCGCTGGCGGGGCAGCAGGATATACTGGTGCTGGAACCCGATTCGGAATTTTTCAAGTACTTCGGCAGTGATGCCGGCAGGTAAACGCACCGGGTATCCGGTGCGGTTGACCAGCGATGCCCCGGACCCGGCGTCCGGGGTTTTTTACGACTGATGAATGTCGCCTGGAGCGATTTTCTGGCGGCACTGGCCTTGCTGCTGGTTGTCGAGGGCGTCGTACCGTTTGCCAATCCCCAGGCACTGCGTCGCATGCTGGCGACGATGAGCCAGCTGGACGATCAATCATTGCGCATTGCGGGACTGGTCAGCATGGTCATGGGCGTGGTGTTGCTGTATATCGTTCGTTAGGATTTGACAAACACCGGCAGGAGCGCTCCCCGCCTGCGCGAGGACAGCCCTTGCCGGTGCGATGTCATTAACGGTATTTATCGCGCCAGCAGGGCGCTTATGCAATAGATATCTGAATTTATGAGTATTGAAGACAAATGGCTGCTGCCGGAAGGTATCGAGGAAGTCCTGCCGCCCGAGGCATGGCGGCTGGAATGTGCCCGCCGCGAACTCCTCGACATGTATTCCCGCTGGGGATATCAGCTCATCATGCCGCCGTTTATCGAATACCTCGAATCACTGCTGACCGGCAGCGGCAATGATCTTGACCTGCATACCTTCAAGATCACCGACCAGCTGAGCGGCCGGCTGCTGGGTCTGCGTGCCGACATGACACCCCAGGCGGCACGCATCGATGCGCACCCGCTGCGCTGCGATGCACCCTCGCGCCTGTGCTACATGGGTACCGTGCTGCATACCCGCACCGACGGGGTCGGCGGTTCGCGCAGTCCGCTGCAGATCGGCGCGGAGTTGTTTGGTCATGCCGGCCCCGCCAGTGACGTGGAAATCATTTCCCTGGTACTGGAAACCCTGGCTTTGCTGGAGGTCCCTGATGCACGCCTCGATCTCGGTCATGTGGGTATCTTTCGCGGCCTGGCACGGGATGCCGGTCTGTCGACGACCCGGGAAAAAATCCTGTTCGATGCCCTGCAACGCAAGGCCGTGCCTGAGATCGACGAACTGCTGGCAGATGCCGTAACGGACAGCGGTTGCCGGGCCCGCCTGGCGGCGCTGGCCGGACTGAATGGCGATGCCGATGTACTCGCGCGTGCACGCGAAGTGCTTGCCGGTGCCGGTAGTGCGGTAATCGATGCGCTCGACAATCTGGAGGCGATTGCCGGCAAGCTGCATCGACGTCACGGCGATCTCGAACTGCACTATGACCTGGGAGAACTCCGCGGTTATGCTTACAAGACCGGCATGGTGTTTGCCGTATTCGTACCGGGTTACGGGCAGGAAATCGCGCGCGGCGGGCGCTATGATGCGATCGGCGAGGTGTTCGGTCGGGCGCGACCGGCAACCGGTTTCAGTACCGACCTGAAGACGCTCATGGATATCAGCCGGCGTGATTTCGCCGGGCCGCAGTCCGCTATACTGGCGCCGGCAGGTGATGATCCGGATATGCTCGAGGCGGTCAGGGCGTTGCGTGCACAGGGTGAAACAGTAATCTGCAGCCTGCCGGACCAGTCAGAGGGCCCGGCCGACATGGGCTGTGACCGCATCCTGGTCAGTGCAGCGGGCAAGTGGGTTGTGCAGCCGGCTGGAGATTTATAAAACTTTGCCACAGAGAACACAGAGAAAAATATTTTCTGCCTGACGCCGGTTTCCTTGTCAGGTGAATGAAGAAATTAACGGATAGCAGGAAAATTGATGGTTAATGTCTTTATGTTCTCTGTGTACTCTGTGGCAAATGGTTTCTGCTAAACATTTCAGAGAGCGAATTCATGGGCAAGAACGTAGTCGTTATCGGCACCCAGTGGGGTGACGAGGGCAAGGGCAAGGTCGTCGATCTGCTGACTGACCGGGCAGCGGCCGTTGTGCGCTTCCAGGGCGGGCACAACGCCGGCCACACGCTGGTCATCGATGGCACCAAGACGGTGTTGCACCTCATTCCATCGGGCATCCTGCGCGACAATGTTCTGTGCCTGATCGGCAACGGCGTCGTGCTGTCGCCCTCGGCCTTGCTGGAAGAACTGGCCATGCTGGAAACGGCGGGCGTCCCGGCACGTGCACGGCTGAAAATCAGCGAGTCCTGCCCGCTCATCCTGCCGTACCACATCGCGCTGGACCAGGCACGCGAGCGTGCGCGCGGCAAGCAGGCCATCGGCACCACGGGCCGCGGTATCGGGCCGGCCTACGAAGACAAGGTCTCGCGGCGCGGCCTGCGACTGGGCGAGCTGCTGGATCCGGCGCGTTTTACCGAGCGCCTGCGCGAGGTGATGGAATATCACAATCACGCGCTGGTGCATTATTTCAACGCCGGGGCGGTGGATTATCAACAGGTGCTGGATGAGGCGCTTGCCCAGGGCGAACAAATCGCACCGATGGTGGACGACATCCCCGGCCTGTTGCACCGTATGCGCCGCGCCGGCAAGGACATCATGTTCGAGGGCGCCCAGGGCGCGCTGCTGGATATCGACCACGGCACGTACCCGTATGTCACCTCGTCCACCACGACCGCCGGTGGTGCGGCCAGCGGCAGCGGCATGGGGCCGCGCCACCTGGATTATGTGCTGGGTATCGTCAAGGCCTACACCACGCGCGTCGGTGCCGGGCCGTTCCCGACCGAGCTGTTCGACGACGACGGCCGGCACCTGGGCGAGCAGGGTCACGAGTTCGGTGCCACGACCGGGCGGCAGCGCCGCTGTGGCTGGCTGGATGTGGTCGCGCTGCGACGCTCACTGGATATCAACAGCGTCACCGGTATGTGCATCACCAAGCTGGATGTGCTGGACGGGTTGGAAACGCTGCGCATCTGCGTGAACTACCGGCTGAACGGAGATACCATCGACGTGCCGCCGGTCGGCGCGGACCTGATCGAGGCGTGTGAACCGGAATACATCGAATTGCCGGGATGGACCGGCAGCACCGCGGGTGCGAAGAGCTTCGCCGATCTTCCGGCCAACGCACAGTCCTACCTGCGCAGGATCGAGGAATTGTGCGGGACGCCGATCGCGATTGTTTCGACCGGCCCGGACCGCGCCGAAACCATCGTCCTGCAGAATCCTTACGAGTAGGGGCTGCCGGCGCGGCAGAGAATGAGTGGTGCCGAGGAGAGGACTTGAACCTCCACGGGGTTTCCCCCACTAGCACCTGAAGCTAGCGTGTCTACCAATTTCACCACCTCGGCCCGATGTGGTTCAGCCATAAGCTGTCTGGCGAGCCGCGAACTCTACCGCCTGATATTTGTCTTGTCAATTTGCCCGTCGTGACCGCACACTAGCAGCTTACGCAGAGACCGGATTACCCATGCCGAGAAAAAAACAAGCATCCGCCGGCGCACGGCGCAAAAAGGACCCGCATGCACGGCGCGAGGCCGCGCGCTACGACAAACCCATCGCCAGCCGGGAACTGATTATCGACGTCATCACCGAGGCGGACCGTCCGCTGGACCGGGACGAGTTGCGCGAACTGCTGGGTATACATGGTGAGGAGGCAGTCGAGGCCCTGCGCCGGCGGCTCAAGGCCATGACGCGTGACGGACAGCTGGTGTGCAACCGGCGCAACTGTTATGCCCCGGTGGATCGCCTCGACCTGGTTGCCGGCAGGGTGATCGGACACCGGGACGGTTTCGGTTTCCTGGTGCCGGATGATGGCAAGGACGATGTCATGCTGTCGGCGCGGCAGATGCGCGGGCTGTTCAATGACGACCGGGCGCTGGTACGCATCACCGGGCTTGACCGCCGCGGGCGGCGTGAAGGCGACGTGGTCGAGGTGCTCAAACGCAATACGCACTCGCTGGTCGGACGCTTCTTCAACGAGCGCGGTGTGCAGTTCGTCAGCCCTGACAACAAACGCATGCCCCTCGATGTCGCGATTCCGAGCGGCGAGGACGGCGGTGCGGTCGACGGCCAGATCGTCTCGGCCGAGATTATCGAGCAGCCGTCCAGGCGGTCACCGCCGGTCGGTCGCGTGGTCGAGGTGCTGGGTGATCACATGGCGCCGGGCATGGAAATCGACATCGCCATTCGCAGTCACGATGTGCCGCAGGCATGGCCGCCCGCCGTAACGGAGGAAATCAGCGGTCTCGGCGAGAAGGTGCCGCCGCAGGCAAAGCGCGGCCGCGAGGACCTGCGGGACGTGCCGCTGGTCACTATCGACGGCGCGGACGCGCGCGATTTCGATGATGCCGTGTACTGCGAACGCACCACGGGCGGCTGGCGACTGCTGGTGGCCATTGCCGATGTGTCGCATTACGTGAAACCGGATACCGCGCTGGATCGCGAGGCGTTCGGACGCGGCAACTCGGTGTATTTCCCCGAGCGCGTGATTCCCATGTTGCCCGAAGTGCTGTCCAACGGCCTGTGTTCGCTGAACCCGGACGTGGACCGCCTGTGCATGGTGTGTGAAATCATCTTCAAGCGCGACGGCAGCATGGTCCGCTCGCGTTTTTTCAATGGCCTGATGCGCTCGCATGCGCGCCTGACCTATAACGAGGTGGCCGCCATCCTGGTGGAGGGCGACAGCAGGGAACGCAAGCGCAGGCAGGCCCTGTTGCCGCACCTGGAGGAATTGCACAGCCTGTACAAGGCGCTGCGCCGCGGCCGCGGCAAGCGCGGTGCGATCGACTTCGATACCCGCGAGACCCGCATCGTGTTCGGTGCCGGGCGCAAGATCGAGCGAATCGTGCCGGTGGTGCGCAACGATGCACACAAGCTGATCGAGGAGTGCATGATCGCAGCCAACGTGGCGGCTGCGCGTTATCTGAAGCGGCACAAGATGCCGACCCTGTACCGGGTGCATGCCACGCCGGCCGATGACAAGATCGCTGACCTGCAGGAGTTTCTCAACGAACTCGGCCTCGGCCTGCGCGGCGGACGCAAGCCGGCGGCGCGCGACTATGCCGTCGTCCTGGAACAGGCGCGTGGCCGGCCGGACGAGCATTTGATCAATACCGTGCTGTTGCGCTCCATGCCGCGCGCGGAATACAGCCCGGACAATATCGGTCACTTCGGCCTGGCCCACGAGGATTATGCGCATTTCACCTCGCCTATCCGGCGTTATCCGGACCTGCTGGTGCATCGTGCGATCCGGCACCTGCTGTCCGGCAAGCGTGCCGACAGTTTCAGGTACGGGCTCATCGACATGCAGGATTTCGGCGAGCACTGTTCCACCACGGAACGACGCGCCGACGATGCCACGCGCGATGCCATCGACTGGCTGAAATGCGAGTACATGCTGGACAAGATCGGCGAGGTCTATCCCGGTATCATCACCGGCACTACCTCGTTCGGTATTTTCGTCGAGTTGCAGGATATCTACGTCGAGGGTCTCGTGCATGTCACGGCGCTCGGCAACGACTATTACCATTTCGACCCGACCCGTCACTGGCTGATCGGCGAGCGCACCAACCACATCTTCCGTCTCGGCGACCCGGTGACGGTCAGGGTGGTGCAGGTCAATCTCGACGACCGCAAGATCGACTTCGAACTCCACGAAACGAAAACCGGCCGGGGCAAGAAACAACACAAGCGCGGGCGCAAGACCGCTACCGGTCCGGGCGGGAAGAAAGCGGGAAAAGGCAGGAAGCAGGCGAAGCGCGGGCGCAAGACTGCGCTCAGGCGCAAGTCCAGGTCGCGCGGGTAGCGCTGGCAGCAGCGCATGGCTGACAGGCAGATTGTCTACGGCTGGCATGCGGTCACGACCCTGCTGGAGCGAAACCCGGCCGCGGTCGACAGCCTGCTGATCGCGGCCGGCGACGAGCGGCGCAGGGCGGCCCTGGAGTCAACGGCTGCAGCGGCCGGCATCCGGGTGGCGGCCGTGTCGCGCAGTGAACTCGACCGGCAGTACCCGGATGCGACCCACCAGGGCGTGGTCGCGGTATTGCGCGCGGCCGCGCAGACACTGACCGACAGGCAGTTACCCGCCTTCCTGGAGGCACTGCCGGCACCGGCCCTGCTGCTGGTGCTGGATGGCGTGCAGGATCCGCACAACCTTGGCGCCTGCCTGCGCAGTGCGGATGCTGCCGGCGCCCAGGCCGTCATCATGCCGCGTGACCGCGCCGCCGGACTGACACCGGTGGTCTACAAGGTGGCCTGTGGTGCGGCCCAGACCGTGCCCGTATTCGCGGTGACCAACCTGGCGCGGACCCTGCGCACGCTGAAGCAGGCCGGCATCTGGCTGTACGGCGCCAGTGACAACGCCCCGCAGCCGGTCTACCAGACCGATCTGACCGGGCCGCTGGCACTGGTGCTCGGCAGCGAGGGCAGGGGGTTGCGGCGCCTTACCGCCGAGCTGTGTGATTTCCTGGTGGCCATCCCGATGGCCGGCGTGGTGGAGAGCCTCAACGTGTCGGTGGCCGCCGGCGTGCTGCTGTTCGAGGCACGGCGCCAGCGGATGGAGGGCGATCAAGTCTAAATAATTAGCATAAACATCCACTTGTAGGAGCGGACGATGTCCGCGAACCGATTCGCCACTATAATTCGCGCATTCCTGCGCTCCTGCAGGGAAATATTGCATCCGCTGCGGCCCTCACGTAGAATGCGCCAGCTCTAACAATTTGATTATTAACTCCTTGCTTGTCGCACACCGCTGCAGGCTTTAATCCGAAAGGGGTCTTTGATGAGACATTACGAAATAGTGTTTCTGGTCCACCCTGACCAGAGCGAACAGGTGCCCGCCATGACAGAGCGCTACCGTGCCACGATCGAGGCAGACGGTGGTGCGGTCCATCGAATGGAAGACTGGGGCCGCCGGCAACTGGCTTACCCGATCCAGAAACTGCACAAGGCGCACTACGTGCTGATGAATATCGAATGCAGTACGTCGGTACTGGACGAACTCAACAGCTCGTTCCGTTTCAATGACGCGGTTATTCGCAACATGGTCATCACCCGCAAGGAGGCGGTCAGCGAACCGTCACTGCTGATGAAAAAGCCGGAAGAGAAGCGCGAGCGCGAACCGTCGGAGTCGACGGCACCGGCTGCCGCCAGCGCTGCCGACACGCCGCCGGCAGTGGCTGATGCCGCCAGCGATGCCGCTACGCCACCGGCAGCGGATGATGCGGCCGACACGCCGAAAGCAGCGGATGATGCCGCCGGTGAAGCCGCCGCCACCACAGAATAACCGACAGCAATATTACGCAGAGGAATTACCATGGCCCGCTATTATCGTCGACGCAAATTTTGCCGCTTCACTGCTGAAGGCACCAAGGAAATTGACTACAAGGACCTCGCGGTCCTGAAACAGTACGTATCGGAAACCGGCAAGATCGTACCGAGCCGCATCACCGGCACCAAGGCAAAATACCAGCGACAGCTGTCCACCGCGATCAAGCGCGCGCGCTACCTGTCGCTGCTGCCTTATTGTGACGCGCACTAGTTATCTGAAGCGCAGACAACTGTGGCGTCAGGTCGTGACCTGCGCGACGCATGAAGGCACTGGCTGAATATATCGTTCGTGGCCGCTGGCAGGCGGTACTGGTTACCGCGGCCTGCGGTGCAATGACATTCCTGCTGCCGCCGTTCAGTACCACGCTGAACTACCTGGCAGCTGCTGCAGTGGCACTGGTTACCCTGCATGTCGGACTGCTGCAGGGCCTGCAGGTCCTGCTGATCGCTGCCGTCATGACGGTGCTGTTTTACCAGCTGCTCGGCATACAGTCTGTGGTGGTTGCCGTCATGGTACTGCTGCTGTGGCTGCCGTGCTGGGCACTTGCCGCCTTCCTGCAGGCGACTCGCCGGCTCGACCGCGTGCTCCTGGCCGCGGTGGTGTTCGGTGCCGCGATCCTGCTCGCGGTGTACGGGCTGCTTGGCGACCCGGTGCCCTGGTGGGTCGAACGCCTGCAGGCGCTGCAGGCAATGCTGGACGATGCCGGCCTGCCGATGACGAACCTGTCTGACGAGCAGTTGTTGCAGGAGGTAGCGGCACTGATGACCGGCCTGGTGCTGGCATCCTTGCTGATCGGTGTACTGGGCAGCCTGATGCTGGCCCGCTGGTGGCAGTCCAGGCTGGTCCACCCGGGTGCGTTCAGGGAGGAATTCTGCAGCCTGCGACTGGGTTATCCGGTCGGTCTGCTGACCCTGGCGGTCATGCTGGCGGCGCGTTTTGTGAGCGGCAGCCCCGGTGAGCTGATCGCGCAGCTGGCGATGATCATGCTGGTACCCTACCTGCTGGTCGGGCTTGCCGTGGTGCACAGCCTGGTCAGGCAGACCGGTCGCAGCAGTGCCTGGCTGGCAGTGGTATACGTGCTGCTGGCGCTCATTCCGCAGGCCACGCTGTTGCTGGCGGGCGGCGGCTTGCTGGATACATGGGTCGACTTTCGCCGGCGCGTGCGGGCGAAGGACGGCGGCGACGGACAATAAACGAGTAACGACAGAGGTTGCAACAATGGAAATCATCCTGCTTGAAAAGATCGAGAATCTGGGCGCCATGGGCGACAAGGTAACGGTCAAACCCGGTTACGGGCGCAATTATCTCGTGCCGAAAGGCAAGGCACAGCCGGCGACAGCGGATAACATCGCCGCATTCGAAGCGCGTCGCGCGGAACTGGAGAAGGTCGCGGCCGAGATGCTGGCGGCTGCCGAGGCACGCCGTGAACAGCTGGACGGCAAGACCATCAATATCGCGGCCAGGGTCGGTGACGAGGGTAAGCTGTTCGGCTCGATCGGCACCGCGGATATCACCGATGCCGTCAAGGCGGCGGGTGTGGACATCGAGCGCAATGAAGTCCGCCTGCCTGAAGGTGCCTTTCGCCTGGTCGGAGAATACGACGTGACACTGCATCTGTACTCGGATGTGAATGCCACTATCAAACTGGTCATTACGGCCGAGTAACACCAGCCGGGGGGGGGCACCGGACACCTGAGTCCGGTGCAATGCAGGTCGCGGACGCGACTGACAGGTTCGGTTTGTAAACTTTCTGCCTGCAGGACCCGCACGCATAAACACCACGACAAAACAAGAGTGTCATTGACGGGTGTTTGTGCTATTTATAATGCGCCTGGTACACCGCCGGGACAGCAACGCACCACCATTCGATATCAAATAATTACATGGTCGAAACTCTTCGTTCCGCTGATGTCATTCATGCCGAGACGGATGCACTCAAGGTGCCGCCGCATTCGCAGCAGGCAGAGCAGGCCGTGCTTGGCGGACTCATGCTGGATAACAAGGCCTGGGACACCGTCGCCGACGTCGTCAGCGAGGAAGATTTTTACCGCCGTGATCACCGCCTGATTTTCCGTGCCATTGCCCAGCTCGCCGAGCAGGGCAGTCCGCTCGATGCCGTTACCCTCTCCGAGTGGCTGGAACAGAACGCCCTGCTGGACAACGTAGGCGGGTTGTCCGCCCTGGGTGCATTGGCGCAAAACACGCCGAGTGCCGCGAATATCAAGGCCTACGCCGGGATCGTGCGGGAAAACTCGGTCATGCGTCAGCTCATCGATGTCGGCAACCAGATTGCCGGCAGCGGCTACGAGACCGAGGGCCGCGATTCCGGTGCCCTGCTCGATAACGCCGAGAAACTGGTCTTCGAAATTGCCGAGCAGGGCAAGCGCGGCAAGCGCGGTTTCCGTAATATTCGCGGTCTGCTGGCGGCTGCCGTTGATCGCATCGATATGCTGTTTCAGCAGGATGATGCGATTACCGGGGTGTCGACCGGTTTCACCGATCTCGACGACATGACGGCCGGGCTGCAACCGTCAGACCTGATTATCGTTGCCGGCCGGCCCTCGATGGGCAAGACCACGCTGGCTGTGAACTTCGCCGAAAACGCCGCCATCAAGAACCAGGTGCCGGTGGCCATTTTCAGCATGGAAATGCCGGGGGAGCACCTGGCGCTGCGCATGATGTCCTCCCTGGGTCACATCGACCAGCACAAGATCCGTACCGGCAAGCTGGACGACGATGACTGGCCGCGCCTGACCTCGGCCGTGAGCCTGCTCGATGGTGCACCGATCTACATCGACGATACCCCGGCCCTCACGCCGATCGAACTGCGGGCGCGGGCACGGCGCCTCAAGCGCGAGCATGACCTCGGGCTGATCGTCATCGATTACCTGCAGCTGATGCAGGTCAACAATACCAAGGAGAACAGGGCGACCGAGATCTCCGAAATATCGCGCAACCTGAAGGCGCTTGCCAAGGAGCTGGAAGTGCCGGTCATCGCCCTGTCGCAGTTGAACCGCAGTCTCGAGTCGCGCACCGACCGGCGTCCGGTCATGTCCGACCTGCGCGAATCCGGCGCTATCGAACAGGATGCCGACGTCATCATGTTCATATACCGCGATGAGGTCTATAACGAGGAAAGCCCGCAGAAAGGCCTGGCGGAAATTATTGTTGGCAAGCAGCGTAACGGACCGATCGGTAAATGTACCCTGACTTTCCGTGGTCAATTCACGCGCTTCGAAAATTACGCCGCGGACAACTATTACGCCGGCGGTGAGTTTGAATGACGCGTCCTGCGCGTGCGTGCATCGACCTGCACGCTCTCCGGCATAATTTCCAGCGCGTTCGTCAGGCAGCCCCCGGCAGTCGAGTCATGGCCATCATCAAGGCCAATGCCTACGGGCATGGGCTGTTGCGTGTCGCGCAGTCCCTGCCAGGTGCCGATGCCTTCGGTGTCGTGAGTCCTGAAGAGGGTATTACCCTGCGCGAGTCCGGATTCGACCGCCGTATCGTATTGCTGGAAGGCCTGTTCACCCCCGACGATATCGCCCTGGTCGCGGGTTACCACCTGGATATCGTGGTGCACCATGCCAGCCAGCTGGACATGCTGGAGCAGGCCGCTATCAGCCGGCCGGTCGATGTGTGGTTGAAGCTCGATACCGGCATGAACCGGCTGGGTTTCGATCCGGATGCCGCGGCAAACATCGTTGCGCGCCTGCAGTCCCTCGAGCAGGTCGCCACGGTACGCTTCATGACGCACTTTGCCTGTGCCGATGAGCCGGACAACGATACCACGGCCGTTCAGTCAGACCGGTTCAATCGAGCGCTCGATATGCTCGAAGGCGAGCGCACACTGGCCAACTCGGCTGCCATCCTGGCCTGGCCGGACACGTGTGCCGACTGGGTCCGTCCCGGCATCATGCTCTACGGCGCCTCGCCGCTGGCCGGCGAGCGCGCGGCGGCGCTGGACCTGCAACCGGTGATGACACTGAAGTCACGACTGATCGCGATCAATGCCTGCCGGCAGGGCGACGCGGTGGGCTATGGCGGTGACTGGCGATGTCCCGAGGACATGCCGGTCGGTGTGGCCGCCATCGGCTATGGTGACGGTTATCCCCGCCATGCCGGCAGCGGTATGCCGGTTCTCGTCAACGGACGGCGGGCCGGACTGGTCGGTCGTGTTTCAATGGATATGATCTGTCTCGATCTGCGCGGACATGACAGTCCGGCGGTCGGCGATGAGGTGGTGCTGTGGGGCGACAGCCTCCCGGTCGAGGAGATTGCCGCCGGTGCCGGCACCATCTCCTATGAGCTTCTGTGTGGCATCAGCCACCGGGTAAGGCTGGAATACACCGGCTGATGCACGGCCGGCGATCCCTTCGCATTGACTGACGCCCGCCCGGTCCCGTTGCGGCTGCCTGTCCGGAGTGGAACAGGCCGTGGCCGTTCATGAATGATCAGGCGGTGTGACGCGAGTGGCTGGCCAGCAGCTGTTCGAAATCTGCCGCCGGCATGGGGCGTGCAATGAAGTAGCCCTGGACGATGTCGCACTTCATCTTGCGCAGCAACTGGATATGCTCGCCGTCCTCGACACCCTCTGCAATCACTTCGAGGCCGAGGCTGTGTGCCATGGCGATGATTGCCGAGACAATTGCGGTGCCTTTCTCGCCCTTGTCCATGTTCATAATGAAGCTGCGATCAATTTTCAGCTTGTCGAGCGGCAGCTGCATCAGGTAGTTCAATGAAGAGTAGCCGGTGCCGAAATCGTCCAGCGAGGTTTGCAGGCCCATGGACTGGATTTTCTGCAGGGTCTCGATGGCCATTTCGGGATCCTGCAGGATGCTGGTCTCGGTCAGTTCGACTTCAAGAAATTCAGGGTCGAAGCCGGTTGCATGTATCGTGCGATTGATCAGGCCCTTCAGGTCGTTACCGCAAAAATGGACCGCTGAAATATTGATGGCCATGGTGATCGGGTGCTCGAATTTCTTTCTCCACTGCTGTGCCCTGACGCAGATGTCGCGAATCAGCCATTCGGTAATATCGATGATCAGGCCGTATTCCTCGGCGATCGGTATGAACACATCGGGCGAGATCATGCCGAGTTCTTCGTCTTTCCAGCGCAGCAGGCATTCCGCACCTTCTATCTGACCGCTGGTTAGTGACATCTGCGGCTGATAGTAGACCTCGAGTTCGTTGTTCTGGACTGCATGCCGCAGCTTGCTCTCGATTTTCAGTTTGTTCAGCAGCTCATCGTTGAGTGTCTGGGAGAAATACTGGTAATTGTTGCGGCCGGATTTCTTGGCATGGTACATCGCGATATCGGCATTCTTCATCAGGTCGTCTGCATTGGCGCCATCAGCCGGGAACAGTGCAATACCGATGCTGGTGCTGATGTACAGTTCCTGCTTGTTGATAATGAACGGTGTCGTCATGAGCTCGAGTACCCGCCGCGCCACTTTCTCCGCACTGACGGGCCCCGTGGTCCGCGGCAGCAGGATGGTGAACTCATCACCTGCCAGGCGCGCCATCACGCTTTCGCTGCTGTCCTGTGGCGAGTGCGACAGTATGTCGGTTTCGCGCAGGCAGGACTGCAGCCGGTCGGCAAACGCCTCGAGCAGCTTGTCACCGGCAATGTGACCGAGCGAGTCATTGATTCGCTTGAAATTGTCGAGATCGAGAAACAGGATGGAAAGCTCCTGCTCGTTGCGGCGCGCCTCGGCCGTGGCGCGCTTGAGATAGTCCTTGAACATCAGGCGGTTCGGCAGACCCGTCAGACTGTCATGATAGGCGATGTAGTGTACCTGTTCGTGATAATGGTTCAGGTTCTCGCTCATCTCCTTGAAGGTGCCGGCCAGTTCACCGATTTCGTCGCGCGAGTCGACACTGATCGGTACCAGTAACTTGCCGCGCCCGATCTCCTTGGCCGCCTGGCTGAGTTTCTGGATGGGCTTTACCAGCAGGGTCCTGAGTACACCGAACAGGAACGTGATGGTCAGGAGTATTGCCACGCAGGCGATCACGGTCACCGATCTGCCAAGACTGATACTCTTGCCGGTGAATTCGTTTTCCCGGTATACGGCAACGGCATGCAGCCAGTCATCCAGCCGGGTGGCCTGGTAATGTGCGGTTTCGTTCATGTAGCTCGCATCGACCTGCGTGCCCTGCTTTATGGCCTTGCCCAGTCGTGCGAACAGGGCAGGAGCGACAAGGGTGCCGATGCGCGAGTTGTCCGGATGGAACAGGATCTTGCCGGATGAGTCCGTAAAGAAAACGTCGCCATTCTGACCGACTTTCAGGTCTTTCGACTGCCTGGCAAGATAACCGAGTTCTATGGTCAGCACCAGGTATCCATACAGTTTGCGCTTGCCCGCATCCCTGGTATTTTTTCCCTTGATGAACATCAACGGCTTGCTGGTAAGCAGGACCGGCCGGTTGTTGTCCGGATTGTTCATGAAAGCGGTGTAGGTGGCAGCGTCTGATTTGCTTGCCTCGCCGAACCAGGCGCTGGATGATTCGTCCGTTGTCAGGTTCTCGATGTCACCAATGACAGAGCGCAGCAGTTCCTTGCCGTCGGGATCGAGAATACGGATTTCGGAATACTCCGGGTAGGCAAGCTGGTAGTTGAACAGCAGGTCGAGGACACCCTGCTTCATGGGCTCGCGTTTCCTGGCGGAGTAGGTCGTTACATACTTCTTTACCAGTTCGGTATGGGCGAATAAACTGGCATTCGCCCGGGCGGTCTGTAGCTGGGCATTGTTATGCAGGCGGATTTGTCCGAGTAGCGTGGTGACCTGGTCCTGCGTCCGGTCGCGGGCGTCGTCCATCAGCAAGGCGTAGGCCGTCCAGCCAAGGGCGAGGATCGGCAGCACGATCAGCGGGACGAGCAATAAGAGAATCTTGTTCTGAAGGGGCAAGACCGTTTCCTGTTTATTGACACTTTTCCGTTATCAATCTATCACTTAGGCGGCGAGTGCCGGGAAAGCTTTAGCCTTACACTGCCGCCGTCAGGTATGCGCGGGAATGACGATTGAAAACAGAGGGATAGCATGGGCAACCTGTCCAGTCCCGGTGCTGTATGAGCGACGTCGCGGAGCGTCATGGCGAAACCGAAACTGACCTATACCTGCAGCGCCTGCGGCAGCACCTCGCCCCAGTGGGCCGGACGCTGCAGTGAGTGCGGCGGCTGGAATACCCTGTCCGAGACCGTTGCGATGGCAGCGCCGGTTGCCGGCCGGATTGCCGGCTGGACGGGCGGCACTGCATCCCGGGTGACGGCGCTCAGCGAGGTCTCGCCGGACAGCCAGCAGCGCCATTCGGTTGGCCTGCAGGAACTGGACCGGGTGCTCGGCGGTGGCCTGGTGTCCGGCTCGGTCGTCCTGATCGGCGGCGATCCCGGCATCGGCAAGTCGACCCTGCTGCTGCAGGTGCTGGCCGCGCTGTCGGGCCGGCTGGCTTCACTGTATGTCACCGGCGAAGAATCCCTTGAGCAGATCTCGATACGCGCCGGTCGTGTGGACGTCGACGGCAGCCGGCTACGCCTGCTTTCCGAGACGTCGGTTGAGCGCATCATCGCCACGGCGGAAAAGGAACAGCCGCAGGTCATGGTGCTTGATTCCATCCAGACCCTGTTCACCGAGGGCCTGCAATCGGCGCCCGGTTCGGTTGCACAGGTCAGGGAAAGCGCTGCGCAGCTGGTGCGCTATGCCAAGCAATCCGGTATCGCGATGTTCCTGGTCGGACATGTGACGAAGGAAGGGACGCTGGCCGGGCCGCGAGTGCTCGAACACATGGTCGATACCGTGCTGTACTTCGAAGGCGACCCGGGCGGCCGTTATCGCATCCTGCGGGCCGTCAAGAACCGTTTCGGTGCCGTCAACGAACTGGGTGTGTTCGCCATGACCGGCGGTGGCCTGAAAGAAGTACGCAATCCATCGGCTATCTTCCTGTCGCGACACGAGTCCGCCGTGCCCGGCAGTGTCGTGATGGTGACCTGGGAAGGTACGCGGCCGATGCTGGTGGAGGTGCAGGCTCTGGTCGACCAGGGTCAGTCGGGCAATCCGCGCCGCGTCACGCTGGGGCTGGAGCAGAACCGGCTGTCCATGTTACTGGCGGTATTGCACCGCCATGGCGGAATGCTGCTTGCCGATCAGGATGTATTCGTCAACGTGGTGGGTGGCGTGAAGGTCAGCGAAACGGCCGCGGATCTTGCCGTGCTGCTGGCTGTCGTATCGAGCTTTCGTGACCAGCCCCTGCCGGAAGACCTGATCGTGTACGGCGAAATCGGCCTGTCCGGTGAATTACGGCCGGTGCCGCACGGTCAGGAGCGGCTCAACGAGGCCAGCAAGCATGGCTTCAGGCGCGCGATCATCCCGGCTGCCAACAAACCGAAACAGGCCATCGATGGATTGACGGTCAAGGCAGTCACCCGGTTGTCGGAGGTGCTGGACGCAATCGATTCGGGGCTATGAGCCTGCCTGTGCCTGATCAGGCATGTGAAAGGTGAGATGTGAAACGTTGATTAGAAAATCAGTTACCACGGAAACACGCGGAATTAAACGGAACAAACCATAACAAATAGCCACGGAAACCACGGAAGGACACGGAAAAATCCATTGCCACAGCAGAAAAATCTCACGTCATACCCGCGCAGGCGGGAATCCAGCCAATAAAAGTGCGCTGGGCTTAAATCTGCCAGCCTGATTCAAACAGCGCAAACTATTCTGGAGGACAGTGGCAAACGGATGGGCTGGATTCCCGCCTGCGCGGGAATGACGTGAGATTTTTCTGCTGTGGCAATGTATTTTTCCGTGTCCTTCCGTGGTTTC
>JABDRC010000180.1 GCA_013041945.1 Halobacteria archaeon | reverse complement strand
GGCCCTGTACCGGCAGGCGCTGGCGGAGAAACAGTAGGAGTGCACCGCATGTGCGATTTAATGATCTTTTGCCACGGAACCACACAGAAATATACGAAAAAGAACAATTGCCACGGAATCCACGGAAGGACACGGAAAAGCTTTATTGCGAAAAATATACTGTTGCACATCATCCCCACGATAGCGCGACTACATGCGTATAAAATTCAGAATCATGTGGTTTCTCAGTTGCCTTTACTGTCATACAGATTGACTCGGACAAGTTGCGGGTCTTTGCTGCTGGATTTCCGCCTGCACGAGAAATGTTCGCGCCTGCAGGTCTGTCCCCGCGGAAGGACGCTCTTGAAATTTTTCCGTGTCCTTCCGTGGATTCCGTGGCAATTGGTTTTATCCATGCTTCTCATTTCAGGTATCACGGCATTCAAGGGCCACCTGGTCCACGCCGGAGCCTGTCCACGCGAAGGCAGGGACGCGAATGACGATGGAAACAAAACATCCTCACGTATTGAATTTCTGCCATACAGCCTCATTTAACCTATATTGAAGATGGGGTGAAAATTGAGCATTTCCAGACAGCCCGCCGTTGCAGGGTTCTTTTATCCGGCCAGTCCCGCTGAGCTGGCCGACGATGTGCGTGCCATGCTGGCCGCCGCCGGCACCGACATCAGCGCGCGTGTCCCCAAGGCACTGATCGTGCCGCATGCCGGTTATGTCTACTCCGGCCCGGTGGCGGCGAGCGCCTATGCGCGGCTGGCCGCGCAGGCCGGCCGCATCCGGCGCGTGGTACTGCTGGGCCCGGTGCACCGCGTGCCGGTGCGCGGCCTGGCGCTGCCGGCGGCGGAGGTATTTTCGACGCCACTGGGTGACATTCCGCTGGATACCGCGGCCATGCAGAGCCTGGCGGGGCTGCCGCAGGTGGTCGTCAGCGAGGCCGCCCACGCACCGGAACATTCGCTCGAAGTGCACCTGCCGTTCCTGCAATCCGTGCTGGACGAGTTCCGGCTGCTGCCGCTGGCCGTCGGCGACGCCACGCCCGGCGAGGTGGCCGCGGTGCTCGAGCGCGTGTGGGGCGGGGACGAGACCCTGATCGTCATCAGTTCCGACCTGTCGCATTACCTGCCTTATGACGTGGCCGTGCAGACCGACGAGGACACGGTGCGGTCTATCGTCGGCCTGCAGGCGGACCTGTCGCACAGCCAGGCCTGCGGCGCCACCCCGGTCAATGGCCTGCTCACCTTTGCCGCGGGGCATGCACTGGAAGCGGAGTTGCTGGATTTGCGCAATTCGGGCGATACGGCCGGTGACAGGTCACGCGTCGTCGGTTACACAGCAATCGCCTTTTATGAACCGCCCGGAGGCCCCCGGTGAACGACGCACAGGGCGCAACCCTGCTGGCCGTGGCCCGCGATGCCATCGCCACCCGGCTCGGCGGACAGGGCGTCGGTCATGACGATTTTCCCTGGCTGCACGACCCTGCAGCGACCTTCGTGACATTGACGCAGCAGGGCGCGCTGCGCGGCTGTATCGGTAGCCTGGAAGCCCACCGGCCGCTGCTGGAAGATGTCTCGGCCAACGCCGTTGCGGCGGCGACGCGCGATCCCCGTTTCCCGACCCTGCGGGCCAGTGAGCTGGACCACACGCGCATTGAGGTGTCGCTGCTGTCGGGCAGCACCGCTATGGAATTCGAGTCGGAATCGCACGCCCTGGCGCAGCTGCGTCCCGGTGTGGATGGCCTCGTCCTGCAATACGGCCAGGTGCGCGGAACGTTTCTCCCGCAGGTGTGGGAGTCGCTGCCGCGGGCGGAGGATTTCCTGGCCGCGCTGAAGCGCAAGGCGGGTCTGCCGGCCGGATTCTGGGACGGGGATGTGCGCCTGTCGCGCTATACCGTCGCAAAATGGAAAGAAGCGGTCCCCGGCCATGACTGAGCCAACCAGCTACCCCGCACGCTGGTGGCACCGGCTGCCGGACGACCGCATTCAGTGCGACCTGTGTCCGCGTGACTGCAAGCTGCGCGACGGGCAGCGTGGCGCCTGTTTCGTGCGCAAGCGCGAAGGCGACCAGATGGTGCTGACGACCTACGGGCGCTCGTCCGGTTTCTGTATTGATCCCATCGAGAAGAAACCGCTGAACCATTTCTATCCCGGCTCGTCCGTGTTGTCGTTCGGTACCGCGGGCTGCAACCTGGCGTGCAAGTTCTGCCAGAACTGGGATATCAGCAAGTCACGCGACATGGACCGCCTGATGGACCAGGCCAGCCCGGAGGCCATCGCGCTGGCGGCCGAGACCTCGGGGTGCAGGAGCGCCGCGTTCACCTACAACGACCCGGTTATTTTCGCCGAGTACGCCATCGATACGGCCGAGGCCTGTCATGCACATGACATCCGGACGGTAGCGGTGACGGCCGGTTATATCCACCCCGAGCCCCGGCACGAGTTCTACGCCGTGATGGATGCCGTCAATGTGGACCTGAAGGCCTTTACCGATGATTTCTACTACAAGCTGACCGGTGCGCACCTGCAGCCGGTACTCGACACGCTGGTCTACCTGCACCACGAAACGGGGGTGTGGACCGAGATCACCACCCTGCTGATCCCGGGGCACAATGACAGCGACAGCGAGATCGAGGCGATGAGCCGCTGGATCGCCAGCGAGCTCGGCCGGGATGTGCCGCTGCATTTCTCCGCCTTCCACCCGGACTTCCGCATGCGCGATGTCCCGGCGACCCCGCCGGAAACCCTGTCCCGTGCACGGCACATCGCACAGGCCGAGGGGCTGCACTACGTCTACACCGGCAATGTGCATGACACGGACGGCGATACGACCTTTTGTCCGGGCTGCAATGCAGCAGTGGTCGTGCGTGACTGGTATCGCATCCTCGATTACCGCGTGACGGATGACGGCCACTGTCCTGACTGCGGCACGGCCATTGCCGGTCGTTTCGGGGTGTTTGAGGGTGGTTTCGGTCAGCGCCGTATCCCGGTCCGGATCGGCGCCTGAAACAGTCAGGGCAGCCTTGCCCCGGCGCCGTAATCAGTTGTCCCAGGGTACCAGTTCGACCGACAGGCACAGCCGCACAGTCTGACTGACCACGAGGCGGTAGCTGCGCATATCGAATTTCATCCGGTTGACCTGGCTGGTCCCGCTGAGAAAGATGCGCGCAGGCCGTGCGTGTTCGTAGTCGTTGAGCATCTCGAATTCGATATCAAATACCACCGGCTGGGTCCTGCCATGCAGGGTGAGGTCGCCGTAGATGTGCCCGTGTAGCGGGTGGGTATGCCATTCGAAGCTGTGACCAACAAACAGGATCTCGGGGTACCTTTCCGTGTCCATGAATTCGTGGCTCTGCAGCAGCGGGATCAGGTCCGGATTGCTGGCGTCCATGTCGGAGGAGTGAATCAGCAGCAGTGCCTGGCCGTGCTCCTGGATGTCGGCGGGCAGGGCGAGACCGCCGACAATATTGGTAAACTCGCCGCGCAATTCCTGGAAGGGGAAATGCCGTACACAGAATCCCACCTTGGACTGTCCGGGGACGATGCGGTACAGCCGTCCCTCTGCCGCCGATATGCGCATCGCCGCCAGCAGTTCTGCATCGACCTTTCCTACAAACGGCCTGCAGGCCTCACTGGCTATGGCCATGTCCGCCAGCGCCAGCAGGATTGCACAGCTGGCAATGACCAGGTGACGGGGGAATTTCATGCGCGGATCAAATGTGCGTTGCAGAACGACATATCATGCTGCCTAGAATAAATTTCGCCGGGCGTCCGGGCATTGACGATGATCAAAGCGGGGGCGAAAGTGGTATGCCCGGGCGCTGTGATAAAGCTGCAAACACTCGAGGGAATTTGCTGCAGGCCGACACCCCTGAGAGCGACAGCTACGAAATAATATTTATATATGAGTAAGTTACAATCTATTGTTGAGATAGATACTCAGATGTCAGCTGTGCAGCGTCAGCCAACGCTCGGCACCTGATAATCCTGCACTGGAACCGGTCTGATGTTAAGGCGGGGGTGGAACAGCAGGCACTCAACGGGATGGGGCGGGCATTGCGTCCCAGGTTACTGGTCTGGCTTGACGGCCGCCGCCTGCTCAGGCACTGGCAGGAACAGCAGGGGATCGACGCGTGCATCGTTCAGGCTGACGCCCCAGTGCAGGTGGGGGCCGGTCACACGGCCGGTCATGCCGATGCGCCCGATGATATCGCCGCTGGCCACCCGGGTGCCGGGTTCGATGTCGATGGCACTCATATGGCAGTACATGGTGACCAGCCCCCGGCCATGGTCGATGAACACGGTCTTGCCATTGAAAAAATAATCGCCCGTTTCGATCACCGTTCCGGGGGCCGGCGCCCTGATCGGCGTGCCCTTCGCCGCGGCGATATCGAGGCCGCTGTGCGGCTTGCGCGGCTGTTCATTGAAGAAGCGTCGCAGGCCGAACGGGCTGCTGGTCGGGCCATCGACGGGCAGCTCGAAGGTGAGATCGATTTCATCGGCATCCGACCAGTGTCGCAATGCTTTCTGGATCGCCGTTTTTTCACGGATGATCCGGTCCATGTCGCGCTTCTCTGGATTGACCTTGCGCTTGTCCTTGATGGTAATGCGCTGTTCCTCGTAGGCCTTGCTCTCGACATCAAAGGCGATCTGCAGTGACTTACCC
>JABDRC010000117.1 GCA_013041945.1 Halobacteria archaeon | reverse complement strand
AACACGTTGTCCATCGCCGTGGCAAACTTGTCGACATCGCCCTCGTCCAGCTTGATCATCAGGCGAACCTCGTTGGCGGAATCGGCATAATGCAGCGCATCGTCATAGCTGATCTCGCCTTCCTTGTAGAGGTTGAACAGCGCCTGGTCGAAGGTGACCATGCCCTGCTGCGTGGACTGCTTCATTACTTCCTTGAGCTTGTGGATGTCGCCCTTCTGGATCACGTCGCTGACCAGCGGCGTACCCAGCAGGATCTCCAGACACGCGCGGCGGCCGTTGCCGTCCTTGCGTGGAATCAGCTGCTGCGCGATGAAGGCCTTCATGTTCATCGCCAGGTCCATGAACAACTGCTGCCGACGCTCTTCCGGGAAGAAGTTGATGATGCGGTCCATGGCCTGGTTGGCGTTGTTCGCATGCAGGGTCGCCAGACACAGGTGACCGGTTTCCGCGAAGGCGATGGCATGGTTCATGGTTTCGCGATCGCGGACCTCGCCGATCAGGATCACGTCCGGCGCCTGGCGCAGGGTATTCTTCAGCGCCTTCTCGAAGGACTCGGTATCGATGCCGACCTCGCGCTGCGTAATGATGCAGCCTTCATGCTTGTGCACGAACTCGATCGGATCCTCGATGGTAATGATATGGCCGGTACCGTTCTTGTTGCGGTAACCCAGCATGGAAGCCAGCGAGGTCGACTTACCGGTACCGGTCGCACCGATGAAGATGATCAGGCCGCGCTTGGTCATGGCCAGGTTCTTCAGGATCGGCGGCAGGTTCAGCTCCTCGATAGTCGGGATATAGGTCTCGATGCGGCGCAGCACGGCGCCGGCATTGTTGCGCTGGATAAAGGCGCTGGCACGAAACCGGCCGATCCCCTCGGCCGAGATGGCAAAGTTGCACTCGTGTGTGGCATCGAATTCCTCGCGCTGGGCCGGCGACATCATGCTGGTCACCATCTCCATCGCGCTTTCCGGCGTCAGCACTTCCTCCGCCACCGGCGAGGTCCTGCCGTCGATCCGCATGGTCGGCGGCACCCCGACCGTGACGTACAGGTCGGAGGCGTTCTTGTCATGCATCAATTGCAACAGGGGTATCAGTTCCATGGTTGTTCTCCCGCTACTGGCTTACCTGAAGTTTTCCTTGATCGCGGCCTTGGAGCGCGCATCCTGCTTGGTGATCAGGCCCTTCGACAGGATATCGGTCAGGTACTGGTCGAGTGTGGTCATGCCGACGGCGTTGCCCGTCTGGATGGCCGAGTACATCTGGGCGACCTTGTCCTCGCGGATCAGGTTGCGGATCGCCGGGGTGCCGATCATGATTTCCCAGGCGGCGATACGCCCGCCACCCACCTTCTTCAGCAGGGTCTGCGCGATGACGGCCCGCAGTGACTCCGACAGCATGGAGCGCACCATGGTCTTTTCCGCGGCGGGGAACACGTCGATTACACGGTCGATGGTCTTGGAGGCCGACGTGGTATGCAGGGTGCCGAATACGAGGTGACCGGTTTCCGCCGCGGTCAGTGCCAGGCGGATGGTTTCCAGGTCGCGCATTTCGCCGACCAGGATGATGTCGGGGTCTTCACGCAGGGCCGATCTCAGCGCCTCGTTGAAGCCCAGGGTATCGCGGTGCACCTCGCGCTGGTTGACCAGGCACTTCTTGCTCTCGTGCACGAATTCGATCGGGTCCTCGATGGTGAGGATATGGTGATACGCCTTCTTGTTGATGTAGTCGATCATGGCCGCCAGCGTGGTCGACTTACCGGAACCGGTCGGACCGGTCACCAGCACCAGGCCGCGCGGGGTATCGGCGATCTCCTGGAAGATCGGCGGTGTACCCAGGTCCTCGAGGCCCAGGATCTCCGACGGAATGGTACGGAACACCGCACCGGCACCGCGGTTGTGGTTGAAGGCGTTGACACGAAAGCGGGCAAGTTCGGGAATCTCGAATGAGAAGTCGGTCTCGAGAAACTCTTCGTAGTCCTTGCGCTGCTTGTCGTTCATGATGTCGTAGACAAGCCCGTGTACTGTCTTGTGGTCCAGCACCGGTATATTGATCTTGCGCATGTCGCCGTCCACGCGAATCATCGGCGGCATGCCCGCCGACAAGTGCAGGTCAGAGGCGCCGTTGTTGACGCTGAAGGTCAGTAATTCAGCAATGTCCATGCCCGCTCCCTTGCTCTAAATGGTTACGTCCCAGTGTATCGACTCTAGCAGAGAAACCTTGAAAACCCGCTGATTATCGATGACTTGCCCGCCAACCGGCCGTCCGGACAGACAGGTTTACGGCCGATCACTCCAAAGTATGCCGCACCGCAATGATTTCTCAAGCCAAATCGGCCTGTGGAAATCCACGGGATTTCAGTCAGATAATCAGCCCGCGGTGATGCTTGTCGCTACCCGGTTTAATCCTGTATCGTCAATCGCATGAATGACGCCTCTCTGACCTTTATCGGCGGCGGCAACATGGCCGCCAGCCTGGTCGGCGGCCTGATCGCCGATGGCTGGGACCCGGCGCGCATCCGGGTGGCCGACCCGGATGCCGGGCGGCGCGAGCGCATGGCCGCCCGCCACCAGGTCTCCACCACCCCCGACAACCAGGCCGCCGTGAGCGACGCCGACGTGGTCGTACTGGCGGTCAAACCCCAGGTCATGGCCGCCGTGACGCAGGAACTCGCGGCCGGCATCGCCCAGCAACAGCCGCTGGTTATTTCCATCGCCGCCGGTATCCGGGAATCGACCCTGCGCGACTGGCTGGGTGCCGATACGGCGATCGTACGCACCATGCCAAACACCCCTGCCCTGGTGCAGAGCGGCGCGACCGCGCTGTATGCCAACACGGCGGTCAGCGACGGGCAGCGCAGCCTGGCCGAGTCGATCCTGCGCGCCGTTGGCCTGGTCATCTGGGTCGAGGACGAGGCACAGATGGATGCCGTTACCGCGCTGTCCGGCAGCGGACCGGCCTACTTTTTTTTCTTCATGGAAGCGCTGCAGGCAGCCGGAGAGGAACTCGGACTGCCCGCGGGAACAGCGCGGCTGCTGGCATTGCAGACCGCCTTCGGGGCCGCCCGAATGGCACTTGAAAGTTCTGACGACGCGGCCACCCTGCGACATCACGTCACCTCGCCCGGCGGCACGACAGAGCGCGCCATCGGCATCCTGCAGGACGGTGGTCTCGCGAAATTGATCAGCAGCGCCGTAAGGGGTGCCGCGGAACGCTCCAGGGAGCTTGCGGAGGAGTTTGGAAAACAATCATGAACAGCTATATTGCCAACCCGCTCGAATTCATCATCACGACACTGTTCAGCCTCTATATTCTCGCCGTGATGCTGCGTTTCCTGCTGGGCGTCGTGCGTGCCGATTTCTACAACCCTATCAGCCAGTTCCTGGTGCGCATCACCAATCCCCTGCTGATACCGCTGCGCAAGATCCTGCCGGGATTCGGCAAGGTCGATGTCGCGGCCATCGTGCTGATGCTGTTGCTGTCGGTCGCCATGCTGTTCGTCATCGTCCTGTTGCGCGGCGCCGGCGTATCGATCCTGCCACTGCTGCTGATGGCAGTCGGTAGACTGGTCATGCTCGCGCTCAACGTGTTCCTGGTCGCCATCATCGTCCAGGTGATCATCAGCTGGATCAATCCCGGCAGCTACAATCCGGTCAATGCCCTGCTGGACAGCCTGACCGCACCGATCCTGCGTCCGATCCAGCGCATCATCCCGCCGCTGTCGGGCATCGACCTGTCGCCGCTGTTCGCACTGATCGGCCTGCAGGTCCTGAAGATGCTGATCCAGCCGCTGCTGGTTTGAGCCTGTTCAACACCGCAACAATTCATTGAACGCCCCCTGCGGGACGCCGCTCGCCTGCCCGCCGAGCTTGCCGCGCCACAGGTCAATCATTAGACTCAACTAACAGATTTCAAAGGCGTAACAGACATCCACATGCCCGAAACCCTGCCGCCTGAGAGCGTCGGACTGGTCAACGACGACTACCGCCGCACGTCCGCCGGCAATTTCATGCCCAACCTGCCGGGACGCACCGCCATCTACCGCTTCAGGCAACAGTGACCGATACACGCAGCTGGCTGGAAGCCATCTCCATCTACACGCGGCCGCGTGTTATCGCCATGGTCTTTCTCGGCTTTGCGGCCGGTCTGCCGTTCCTGCTGGTGTTCTCGACGCTGACCTACTGGCTGAGCGATGCCCAGGTCGACAAGTCGACCATCGGCTTTTTTACCTGGATCGGCATCACCTACTCCATCAAGGTCTTCTGGGCACCGGTCATCGACCGCTTGCCGCTCGTACTGCTGTCGCGCATGCTCGGACAGCGCCGCGCCTGGATGCTGCTGGCGCAGCTCACCATCGTGCTGGGTCTTGCCGGCATGGCGATGACCGATCCGGCAACACAGCTGACCCAGCTCGCACTGCTGGCCCTGCTGGTCGCGTTTGGTTCGTCTACCCAGGATATCAGCGTCGATGCCTGGCGCATCGAGGCCGTCGAGCGTGACCTGCAGGGCGCCATGGCCGCCACCTACGTCCTCGGCTACCGCCTCGCCCTGCTGGTGGCCGGTGCCGGCGCACTCTACCTGGCCGAGTTCCGTTCCTGGCCGTTCGCCTACCTGACCATGGCCGCACTGATGGGCGTTGGCATCATCACCACGCTGATCATCCGCGAACCGCAACATGTCCGCGACGCACAAACCGCGGCACTCGAGGAAAAACTGGAGCACGCCATCGGCATCAGCAACCGGCAGTCGTCCTGGCAACGGCTCGCCGCCTGGTTCTCCGATGCGGTCGTCAGCCCGTTCGTCGAGTTCTTCCACCGCAACGGCGCGCTTGCCATCCTGGTCCTGCTGCTGGTCGGGGCCTACAAGCTGAGCGATATCACCATGGGCGCCATGGCGGGCCCGTTCTACCTCGACCTTGGCTTCAGCAAGACCGAGATCGCGAATATCACCAAGGTATTCGGCTTTTTCATGACCATCGCCGGCGCCTCGCTGGGCGGTATCCTGGTGGTGCGCTTCGGCATCCTGCGCCCGTTGCTGGCCGGTGCCATCCTGGTCGCCTCGACCAACCTGCTGTTCGTCTGGCTGGCCAACAGCGAACCCAATCTCACCTCACTGGCGGTCGTCATCAGTGCCGACAACCTGTCCGGCGGGCTGGCGACCTCGGCCTTCATCGCCTGGCTGTCCAGCCTGGTCAACAAAAGCTATACCGCAACCCAGTACGCCCTGTTCAGCTCGCTGATGACCCTGCCGGCGAAATTCGTCGGCGGCTTCTCGGGCATCGTGGTCGATGCCGCCGGTTACGCCACCTTCTTCCTGTACGCGGGCCTGCTTGGCATCCCGGCGATCCTGCTGGTGACCGTCCTGATGTACCGGCAAAGGAGCGCGACAGCGGCGGCCTGAACCGGCCCGGGAGTCTGCCAGGCTGTCTCCGGCACGACAGCAGACCTGGCGTAAGCAACTGTTTTTACTCGTATGTCGGACTTTTCCTGCCTCATTTGCCGGTTATATCTGATACGATTATCGGGGTTTCGGGCATCATTCTGCCGCGGATTCGACTACGCTTGCGGGTATGAAAAAAATAAAACAGGAAAGAAGAAACACCGGCGATCGCCGCTGGGGCCTGGCAATGGAATTTCCCGTCAGGGACTGCGACGGTCTACAGGTCATTTCCGAGCGCCGGTGCATGCCGGATCGCCGCCTGGACAACACCACCCTGGAAGAACGGCAATGGATGTTCGCCGGCATGCCTGCAACGGAGATTGAATAGGCGCGCCTTGCAAAAAAACCATCCTCGCGCCAAGCCGCCAAGGCGCAAAAAAAACCCCAAAAAAATGCCACAGAGGACACAGAGAAAAATAAATACTTAATACTGAAAAAACTGCATGTCATTCCCGCGGAGGCGGGAATCCAGTCTGGAAATTACTACTACAAACCATCCATATAACGTCATTCCCACCTCCGCGGGGGCGGGCTCCGGCGGGAATCCAGTCAATAAATTACCATTGCTGCTGATTCTGGTCAGTCAGGTATTCTTGCGCGCCGTTTGAAATCGGTTAACAGATTGTTCGAAGGTTGAATTTTTACCACTGGATTCCCGCCTGCGCGGGAATGACAGGGGTGAGTAATTTGTCTCTGTGTTCTCTGTGGCAAGGTTTTTATGCGCCTTGGCGACTTTGCGCGAGGATGGTTTGTCTATAGGTAGTAATCGTAATCCATGATCAGCGGCGCATGATCGGAAAAGCGCTTGTCCTTGTAGATGCGCGTTGCGGTGACGCGCTGCCCGATGCCCGGTGTGGCCACCTGGTAATCGATCCGCCAGCCGACGTTCTTCGCCCGGGCCTGTCCGCGGTTCGACCACCAGGTGTACTGGTCCGGCTCCTGGTTGACGACGCGAAACGTGTCGACAAAACCGGCCGGCCCGAACAGCTCGTCCAGCCAGGCACGCTCCTCCGGCAGAAAGCCCGAGTTCTTGCGGTTGCCGCGCCAGTTCTTCAGGTCGATTTCCTTGTGGGCAATGTTCCAGTCGCCGCACAGGATGAACTCGCGCCGCTTGCGCCTGAGTGCGCGCAGGTACGGCATGAAGCGGTCGAGAAAACCGAACTTGACGGCCTGCCGCTCTTCGCTCGACGAGCCGGACGGCAGGTAAACGGACACCACGCTCAGGGGGCCGTAGCGGGCCTCGATATAGCGACCCTCCGCATCCATGTCCGGCCAGCCCAGCCCGCTGATGATCTTGTCGGGCCGGCGGCGGCTGTAGATGGCCACACCGCTGTACCCTTTCTTCTCGGCATCGTGGAAATAGACGTGCCAGCCGCGCGGCCGGAACACCTTGTCCTGCAGCTGTGCGACCTGCGCCCTGGTTTCCTGGATACAGACCACGTCGGCCTGCTGGCGGGTCATCCACTGGAAAAAACCCTTTGCCGCTGCCGAGCGAATGCCGTTGACGTTGACCGTGATGATGCGCATGTTGTTCTCCGGGTGTGTATGATAGCGGCCTCGCCGGATCAAAAACATCACCAATGCCATGAAGGACTATCAACGCGATTTTATCGATTTCGCCATTAACGCCGGCGTGCTGCGTTTCGGCGAGTTCACCCTGAAATCCGGGCGCACCAGCCCGTATTTCTTCAATGCCGGCCTGTTCAACACGGGCGAGCACCTGGCAAACCTCGGGCGCTGCTATGCACAGGCCATCGTCGACAGCAACATCGACTTCGACATCCTGTTCGGCCCGGCCTACAAGGGCATACCGCTGGCCGCGGCGGCCAGCATCGCACTGGCCGGCCACCACGGGCGGAACGTACCATGGTGTTTCAACCGCAAGGAAGCCAAGGACCATGGCGAGGGCGGCAACCTGGTCGGCGCACCCCTCGCCGGCAAGGTACTGGTCATCGACGATGTCATTACCGCCGGTACCGCGATCCGCGAGTCCGTCGACATCATCCAGGGATCCGGTGCAACGCTGGCCGGTGTCGTGATTGCGCTCGACCGCCAGGAACGCGGTCGGGGCGAGCGTTCCGCCATCCAGGAAGTCGAGGAATCCCTGGGAATACCGGTTGCCAGCATAGTGAAACTCGAACACCTGCTGGAATACCTTGCGGCACAGAGCGGTCGCGCTGACGATGTCGCGAACATCGAGGCCTATCGGGAACAATACGGTGTCTGAATGCTTCTCGCGCACCGTCAGTGGAATTATCCGAACCTGAACTGACCGCGCATTGCAAGTTATTGCGAATATGTTTGCAGCCGAAATATTTTCGGCGAAGGCACTTGTCAACATTTTTACAAAATTGTAACCAATACCGGCATGCTCCGTTGCGAGCGCGGAAATTTTCTTAATTCGATTTTGTCGCAGTATGTCATTGACAAGCCACCGATAGAGCTTTACTTTGCACACACAGAAAATTTGCCGCATCCATGACGATCAAGTGCGACGTAATTCATTAGCATCTCCACTGACCTTAAAGAAGGGAGTCACTCGGGTATGAGCAAACGACCGGGCTATTTTTACAAGCAGTCTGGAGTGATTCCGATCCGGAAACGCCATGGCAAAATTGAACTTCTCATGGTGACCTCGACCAACAAGAAGCGCTGGGTTATTCCCAAAGGGGTCAAGGAGCCGGACCTGTCTCTAAAAAAGTCAGCCATCAAGGAAGCCTGGGAGGAAGCAGGCGTGCGCGGCAAGGTATCCAAGCCTGCTATCGGGGCCTACCGCTACCGCAAGTGGGGCGGAGTCTGCACCGTCGAAGTGTATGTCATGGAGGTCAGCAAGGTCGTCAGTCACTGGCAAGAGAGTTTTCGCGACCGGCGCTGGTTCACCCA
>JABDRC010000110.1 GCA_013041945.1 Halobacteria archaeon | reverse complement strand
TGACGACACCGCCGGCGCCGCCGAGACTCCGGTCCTCGACAGCCGCGCCGCTGCCGTCGGTGGTGCCGCCCTTCGAGCTGCAACCGGCCAGAACCGCGATCGTGGCCGCGATGAACAATGTGCTGATAGTGGTTTTCATAAAGTCTGCTCCCGTGTGTTTACCTGCAACCCCAATAAAACGATTCATTTACCGAACGGCGACCACACCGGTTCGCGTACATTCCCGGCCTGCAGCGAGAAACGCTGCCGGAAACGACCGTCGACCGACACACCCGCCAGCACCTCCCGGTTACCGGCACCCGTGGCATAGATGATCATGCTGCCATTGGGTGCAAAACTCGGAGATTCGTCCAGTGAACCATCCGTCAGAACCCGCATGCGTCCGGAGTCCAGGTCGAGCACCGCGATGCGGTAGCGACCGCGCTCGCCGTGCACCATGGCAATTCTACGGCCATCCGGGGAAATGTCAGCCCCCGCATTGTATTTACCCTCGAAGGTCAGGCGCTGCGCGGAGCCGCCCGTCGCCGGGATCCTGTAGAGCTGCGCCGATCCGCCACGATCCGAGGTAAACACGATACTGCGCCCGTCCGGCATCCAGGCCGGTTCGGTGTCGATGGCCGCGTTGCGCGTCAGCCGGTTCAGGGTACCGCTCTGCACATCCATGCTGTAGATCTCGGGATTGCCGTCGCGCGACAGCGTCAGTGCCAGGCGGCGGCCGTCCGGCGACCAGGCCGGTGCGCCGTTGATGCCCTTGAAGGACGCCAGCTTGCGGCGCTTGCCCGTGGCAATCTCCTGCAGGTAGATCGCCGCCGTCTTGTCTTCAAATGACACGTAAGCGACACGCTGCGCGTCCGGCGACCAGGACGGTGACATCAACGGCTGGCCGGAGGTGAGTATCGTCTGCGGGTTATAACCATCGGAGTCGGCCACCAGCAGCGTATAGGTCCGGTTCTTCGCACTGCCGGCGGTGGTGACATAGGCGATCTGGGTATTGAAGGCCCCGCGCTCGCCGGTGATCTCCTCGTAAATGAGGTCGCTGATATGATGCGCCACGCGCCGCAGGTCCGCGCGGCTGGTGGTGAGGCTGTAGCCGGCCACCTGGCTGCCGCGCAACACGTCGAACAGCTGGAACTGCACGTCGAACTGCCCGCCGGCGGCCGGATTTATGCGGCCGATGACCAGGTAGTCGACGTTGACCATGCGCCAATTCTTGAACTGCACCTGCTCACCCTCGGTCGGGAACGCCACCAGGTCGCGGTCAGGGAGCGCGGCAAAGCGCCCGCTGCGGTTCAGGTCGGCCGAAATGATTGCGGAGATATTTTCCGGTGCGGCCACCGCCTGGTCCGCCCAGCCGAACGGGACCACGGCAATCGGTACGGCACCCTCCACGCCCTGGGTGATTTCAATGGTGAGTGCAGCCTGTGCGGTGGTACTCGCCAGCAGCAGGAGAGACAACAGTGTTCGAAAATATCTGTTCATATAAATGTACTACCGTCCTGTAAAGTTGAGGCCAAACCTGTAGGAGCGCGGGAACGCGCGAAATCGGTGCTGAATTAATTCGCGCATGCCTGCGCTCCTGCACCAACCAGCTGCGGTAATCTGAAGCCATCCGTCATAAAACTCAATGCTTACTAGCGCCCCGGATCGAAGTTAAAGTTGATTTCACGAAAATGTTTAAACAAGTTTGCATCCTCAGGAAGCGGCAAGGGTGAAGCCTTCAGTACGGCGGATTCCACCGAGCGGTCGAACACACTGTCGCCGCTGCTGCGGACTACGCTGACGCTGACTACATCACCGCCCGGTATCAGCCTGACCTTGACCAGGCAGCTAAGACCCGCAGGGCTGCCGACCGGCCGCAGCCAGTTGCGCTGAATCCTCTCCTGTATATAGGGTATGAACTCAGCCAGTGCACTTTGTGCCCGTGCCCGTTCCTCCTCTGCTGCCAGCTGCGCCTTGAGCGCCGCTTCCGCCTCGCGTTGCCGCGCCTCGGCGGCCTTGCGTTCGGCCTCTTCTGCCTTGCGCTTCTTTTCCGCCGCGGCCTTTTTACGTGCCGCCTCTTCCGCCTTGCGCTTCTTTTCCACCGCGGCCTGCTTTTCGGCCGCAATCCGCTCGGCCTCGGCCTGCTGTTGCGCGGCCTGTTCCGCCTGTTTCCTGCGTTCGGCCTCGGCCTGCTTCTGCTGCGCGGCCTGTTCGGCCTGTTGCTTACGCTCGGCCTCGGCCTGCTGCTCCGCCGCGGCCTTTTTCTGCGCCGCCGCCTCTGCCTTGCGTTTCTTTTCTACCTCGGCCTGCCTGCGCGCCGCCTCTTCCGCCTTGCGCTGCTCGATCACCTTCAACTGATCCGTGGTAACCAGCTCGGCCTCGATCGGTGTCTTGACACCCGGCTTGATCGCCTTCGGCGTCCAGTCCAGACCGATCATCAGCAGCACCAGCAACACCAGATGCATCAGCACCGCATAGGTGACCGCACGTGGATTCTCGCGTATTGCCTTCCACATCGCGCGGCTCAGCTGTCCGGCGGCTCGGTGACCAGGCCCACCTTCGGTATCTCCGCCTGCTGCAGCAGGACCAGCGCGCTGATCACCGCGCCGTAATCAACGCTGTGATCACCGCGTATCAGTACCGGCTTGCCCGGCTGGCGGCGCTGTACCGCCGCGATACGCTGCACCAGCGCTTCGCCATCGACCGGCTGCTGCGGGTCATCGCCGATATTCAGGTACAGGTTGCCGCCGGCATCCACGGTCACCACCAGCGGCTCCTGGTCCTTGTCGTCCACCGCCCTGGCGTCCGCCTTGGGCAGATCAACCTGCACGCCCTGGGTCAGCAACGGCGCAGTGACCATGAAAATCACCAGCATGACCAGCATGACGTCGATGTACGGCACGACGTTGATCTCGGCCATGGGTTTCTTGCGGACGCGCTGGCGTGCCATGTCAGTGGTCTTCGGCCCGTCGGCCCGGCGTGGCGTGCGCGGCATGCGACTGCCGCTGCAGGATGGTGGAAAATTCTTCCAGAAAATTATCGTAGCGGTTGATCAGGCGCTCCACGTCATGCGAATAGCGGTTATAGGCAATCACCGCCGGTATGGCGGCAAACAGGCCCATGGCGGTCGCGATCAGCGCCTCGGCGATACCGGGTGCGACCATCGACAGGGTCGCCTGCTGCGCGTTGCCCAGTCCGCGGAATGAATTCATGATGCCCCACACCGTGCCGAACAGGCCGACATAGGGACTGGTCGAACCCACGGTCGCGAGGAAGGACAGGTGCGTCTCGAGGTCATCGGTCTCGCGCGACAGTGCTACGCGCATGACGCGCTGTGCGCCCTCCACCACGTTGCGCGCATCCGCCCCGACCTGCTTGCGCAGTCGGGCAAACTCGCTGAAGCCGGCCTGGAAGATCCCGGCCATGCCGATCACCTCGCGCGGATTGTCCGCGACCTCGCGGTACAGCGAGGCCAGGTCACCTCCCGACCAGAACCGGTCCTCGAAATCATCCGCCGCGTTCTGCGCCGCCTTCAGGGCAGTGCGCCGGCGGAAAATCATGGTCCACGAAACCATCGACACCACCAGCAGCAACAGCATGACCATCTGCACGACGAAACTCGCGCCCATGATCAGGTGGGCAAAGGACATGTCAGACGACATCCGTTATCTCCTTGAGAATGAAATCGGGTATCGGGCTCACCCTGAACGTGGAGGCGACCAGGCAGGCCACCTTCACCTGCGCACTGCAGAGGATGCTGCCTGAACCACCTGTGCGCATCACGGTCTGCCCGAATGTCAGGCTGGCCCGGCTGTTCGCAAGTATATCCGTACCGATCGTCAGCATGTCATTGAAGCGCGCGGGCGCATGATAATCGATATTGACCTGGCGCACGGCAAACAGGATGTCGTGCTCCTCGATCAGGCGGTCCTGCTCGATGCCGAGACTGCGCAGCCATTCCGTGCGCGCACGCTCCATGAAACGCAGGTAGTTTGCGTAGTAGACCACGCCGCCGTTGTCGGTATCTTCATAATAAACGCGAACCTGCCACTCGAACTGCGCCATTCAATGACCCTTGTTGACCGCCTCCACATTAATAAATTCCCGGCATCCTGCGATTTGCTCGTATTGCACAACATTGCGCGGAACGCCGGTAGCGGGATATCGCCCTCGCAACGGCAGCCACCGGATGTCCCGTGGATATTACCGGAAATGAAAGCAAGGGGGTGTAGCAGATCGGCGACAAACCTGCGTCAGTGCGACACGCCATCGCCGCCATCAGCATCGAACAGCTCCATGGCCTCTGGCATCGACTGTACCGGCGGTTTCAGCCCGCAATGCAGCCACGCATTGCGCGTGGCAACCCGGCCGCGCGGCGTGCGCATGATAAACCCCTGCTGGATCAGGTAGGGTTCGAGCACATCCTCGATGGTGCCGCGCTCCTCGCCGATGGCCGCTGCCAGGTTATCCACGCCGACCGGTCCGCCGGCAAACTTTTCGATGATCGTCATGAGCAGGCGGCGGTCCTGCGTGTCGAATCCCTGGTCATCGACATTCAGCATGGACATGGCCGCCTGCGCCACGTCCAGGGTAATGCGCCCCTCTGCCTTGACCTCGGCATAGTCACGCACCCGGCGCAGCAGGCGGTTGGCGATGCGCGGCGTACCGCGCGAACGCTGCGCCAGTTCGAGGGCACCGTCTGTATCGAGATCGATCGACAGGATCCCGGCCGCACGCTGCAGGATGGACGCCAGGTCGGCCGCGCTGTAGAACTCCAGTCGCTGCACGATGCCGAAGCGGTCGCGCAGCGGCGAGGTCAGCAGGCCCGCACGGGTGGTGGCGCCGACCAGCGTGAACGGCGGCAGGTCGAGCTTGATGGAACGGGCCGCGGGACCCTCACCGATCATGATATCCAGCTGGAAGTCTTCCATGGCGGGATAGAGGATCTCCTCGACCACCGGGCTCAGCCGGTGGATCTCGTCGACGAACAGCACGTCGTTCGGTTCGAGGTTGGTCAGCAGTGCCGCCAGGTCGCCGGGCTTGTCCAGCACGGGACCGGCCGTGTGGCGCAGGTTGGCACCCATTTCATTGGCAATGATGTGGGCCAGAGTGGTCTTGCCCAGGCCCGGCGGGCCGAAGATCAGGGTATGGTCCAGGGCATCCCCGCGCCTGCTCGCGGCCTGGATAAAAATATCCATCTGTTCAGAGACTTGCGCCTGCCCCACGTAGTCCTGCAAGCGCTGCGGCCGGACCGTCCGGTCGAGGACCTCGTCCTCTTTCGAACCTGATGGTGTTACCAGTCGGTCGGCTTCAATCATGGACCCGTAGTGTCAACGCTGGCGTGCTTTGAATCAAGTTATTGCACCACGGCCTGCAGCGCCTGGCGGATGATCTCTTCCGGGGTCAGATCAGCCGCGTTGACGGCGCGCACCATGCGGCTCGCCTCCTGCGGCTTGTAGCCCAGGCCGACCAGCGCGCTGACGGCGTCCTCGACCGGATTGAGGGGTACTGCCACGGCCGGATCCACGCTCGGCACGCCGGTTGCAGCCGTTTCCTTGTCCAGCCGGTCGCGCAGCTCCATGACCAGCCGTTCGGCCGTCTTCTTGCCGATGCCGGGCAGCCGCACCAGCGTGTCGACATCGCCCTGCCGGACACATCGCACGAACTGCACCGGCTCCATGCCGGACAGTATCGTCAGCGCCAGGCGGGCGCCGACCCCGTTGACCTTGAGGAGATTGCGGAACAGCTCGCGGTCGGCCGGCTTGCTGAAGCCATAGAGGGTGTGGGCATCCTCGCGCACCGCCAGGTGAGTGTAGAGTGTGACCTCTTCGCCGACCTCCGGCAGACTGTAGAAGGTCGTCATCGGCGCATCGACCTCGTAGCCGACACCGTGCACGTCCAGCAACAGCTGCGGCGGCTGCTTGTACAGGATGCGCCCGCGCAGCAGGCCGATCATGCGGTGGCCTCCCCGTCCGGGTGCCGGCGGGCCTGCAGGCGCCGTTGCGTCTCGCGGTAATGGCCGTGGCAGACCGCCACGCCCAGCGCGTCGGCCGCGTCACTCGGCGGCGATTGCGGCAGGGACAGCAGCACGCACATCATGTGCTGCACCTGCTCCTTGCTCGCGCCGCCGCGCCCGACCACGGCCTGCTTGATCTGGCGTGCCGCATATTCCTCCACCGCTACCCCGGCCTGCACGCCGGCACAGATGGCCGCGCCGCGTGCCTGCCCCAGCTTCAGGGCGGAATCGGCGTTCCTGTTCATGAAGACCTGCTCAACGGCCATCTCCTGCGGGCAATACTCGCGTATGACCTGGCTGACCCCGTCGAAGATGATGCCCAGCCGCTCGGCCAGCGACTCGCCCCGCGCACGCACGCAGCCGCTGGCGATGTAACGGATATGCTGCCCGTCCTGGTCAACGATCCCGTAGCCGGTTACCCGCGAACCCGGATCGATGCCGAGGATGCGGATCATAACGAGGTGTGTGTAGTACCAGTCATGTTATATGTCACCCGTATAAAGCTGACCGTCATTGCGAGCGCAGCGAAGCAATCTTTACAAACAGGATGCTGGAGCCACATTCAGGAGATTGCTTCGCTGCACTCGCAATGACAAGGATACATCAATCGAAGCAGCGCGCCCCTACCCCAACTGCCGCATGATTTCTTCGGAAATATCCGCATTGGAATAGACCTCCTGCACGTCGTCGAGGTCTTCCAGTCGCTCCAGCAGGCGCACCATTTTCTCGGCGTCGGCCAGCTCCAGCGGCGTGGTGTTGGCTGCACGCATGGTGACTTCGGCCTGCTCGGGTTCCAGTCCGGCCCCCTTCATCGCGTCGCGGGTATCGATGAACGCCTCCGGCTGTGTCAGCACATCGAACGATCCGTCATCATTGCCGACCACGTCATCCGCACCGGCCTCGAGCGCCGCTTCCATCAGCGCATCCTCGTCACTGCCCTGCGGATAACCGAGGATGCCGGTCTTGGTGAACTGGTAGGCCACCGACCCGTCGGTGCCGAGATTGCCGCCGGCCTTGGTAAAGGCATGCCGCACCTCGGCCACGGTGCGGTTGCGGTTGTCGGTCAGGCAATCGACCATGACGGCCACGCCACCGGGACCGTAGCCCTCGTAGCGCACCTCATCGAAGTTGTCGCCGTCCTGCACGCCCGAACCGCGTTTGATGGCGCGTTCGATGGTGTCCTTGGTCATGTTGCCGCCAAGCGCCTTGTCCACGGCCATGCGCAGGCGTGGATTGGCGGCAGGATCCGGGTCGCCCATGCGGGCAGCCACGGTAATCTCACGAATCAGCTTGGTAAACAGCTTGCCGCGCTTGGCATCCTGGGCCCCTTTGCGGTGTTGTATGTTGGCCCATTTACTGTGTCCTGCCATGTCCTGATGTCCCTGTTCAACGCACTGCAGGCAGTTTAACACTGCCGGGAAGCCGAGTTATAGCC
>JABDRC010000100.1 GCA_013041945.1 Halobacteria archaeon | reverse complement strand
GTCAGGATTTGCTGCGTGAATCCCCAGGCCTCGTTATAGGAAAGCCCGCTGTCCTTCGGGATGATGACTTTCACATAGAGACTGCCCGCATACTGGTCCTTCAGTTCCGCCAGCTGTGACTCGAGCTGATCACGGTCGACAAATTCATAGCTGTCGTTCTCGGATTCCTTGAACTCGATCAGATAGACACCGTCTTCCTTGCGGTAGCGCACCGAGACGAGGTACTTGCCGGCGGCCGTGCGTGCCGGCTTGATCAGCTTGTTGTACTTGACACTCAGCTCGTCGTAGTCGCCGCGCAGCACTGCCAGTGCCGCATCCGAGTCAGTGCTTTGCTGCCGGAGCAGGGCAAGCTCCTCCGTCTGCGACAGCTCGAGCTCGCGCAGTTCATCAACGGTTGCCTGCAGCGAGGTCGCTTCATCTGTCAGGCGGGTGTTTTTCACGCCCATGGTCTGCAACTGGGTGGACAGACGTTTCCTGTCGCTCTCCAGCCTCATCTGCTGCTGCCTGGCCGATGCAAGGTCTGCATTGAGGGCGTTTCTTTGTTCACCCTCACGCAACAGCTGGATGCGCAGCTGCGATATCTCGTGCTGCGCCTGGGCCAGGCGCTCTTCCAGGGTCTCGCTGGTCTGGGTCGCCGACAGCGCCAGCGCCTCGGCCTCGCGCTCCGCCTGCAGCGTGGCACGCAACTCGCGAACCAGTTCCCAGTTACGCAGCATCAATATGGTGCTGGCGATCATGAAAATCATCAGCACCACCATCATGATGTCGGTAAAGGACGGCCAGAAACTTTCGCCGCCCGGATCGCGCTCCGCGCCGTACCTGAGGTCTATAAATCCCTCGTCCATAATCAGCGATCTTCAGGCGGCAGCCTGAATCCGTCGCGCAGCAGGCGCTTGACCTCGTTGATGTCCGCCGAGGTCTGTCCGACCCGCTCGGCGAGTTCGGTTACCACGGCCCGCAGGTTGTCTCCCGCCACGCTGAAGTCCTGCTGTACCATCCGCATGCCGTCGGCCGCATCGTGCAGCCCGCCAACCAGGCCACTGACCTCGTGCACAAGGCTGTCGCAGTCACGCGAGAAACGGGGCAGCAGCCAGACCGAGGTAAATTCCTCGACCTTGCTGAGTACATTCTGCTGTGCATCGCCGAGTTTCAGGTAGAAGTAGCCGTAGAACAGGTAACAGAGAATGGCGGTGATGGTCGTCGACAGGGCGGTCGACATACCGTGAATGACCAGGCTCATGTTTTCGCTGCCCTGCATGCTGTCCAGCAGGTTGGACGCGCCGGCCAGCGCGATCGACAGCGACACGATAGTGCCGAACACACCCGTCAGGATCAGGATATTGCTGACGTATCGGGCAAAACTGGTCCGCGTGCTCTCCCTGGCCAGCAGGGTGGAGGCCAGCGCACTGTGGTTGATCCTGGCATATTTCTCGCTGAGCCCGTGCAGGGTGTTGTAGCGGCGCGCGATGATGGAGCGGCCACTGACGCCTTTCAGGGGATTCTCGTGTCCGTCTTGCAGGCGCGTCGCCAGGCGTTCGATGGCGGCCTCTTCACGCATATAGCGCATCAGCGAAAGGATGATCTTCACCAGCCCGAGCAGGAAAACCGCGATGATGCTGCCGTTGATGATGAAACCTGCCTGCGTCAGCTGGCGGGTAAAGTACAGCGCGTCGATGAACTTGACGTTCAACACCAGCACGACCAGCACCAGCGCACCAAGCAATACGAGCCGCAGCAGTATACGGCTGCTGAAATTCACGCTTCTTTCAGTCATTGCAGTTCCTGTTCAAAAAATGATGGTGTAGGAGCGGACCGCGTCCGCGAATCAGGTATTACCCGATATGTTTAAGAACAAACACGGTGCAGGCGCGGCTGCTTGCGTCATTCCCGAGGAAATGCCAATCCAGCCTGTAATCCGCAACTACAGCTGATGACACCATGCTGCCACGTTAAAAAATCCGTCATTCCCGCGGAGGCGGGAATCCAGTACAAAAACATCAATCGCAGTGGATACTAATCGACTTGGTCACTCTGTGCACTGGTCAAAGGTATGGCGTTAGACTTGTCATCAGCTGATCACTGACCACTGGTTTCCCGCCGGAGCCTGTCCCCGCGAAGGCGGTGGCGTGAATGACATCATTTATCTTCTTCGATTATAAGAAGATTTATGTAACGGACAGCGATCGATCAGGTCTTGCTGTAAATCTCCGACCCGCCATCCTTGAACTCGGTAGCCTTTTCGCTCATGCCGGCCTCGATGGCAACACTGATATCGCCGATGCCCTTCTTTGCCGCGTAGTCGCGCACGTCCTGGCTGATCTTCATGGAACAGAACTTGGGACCGCACATGGAACAGAAGTGCGCGACCTTGGCCGAATCCTTCGGCAGCGTGGCATCGTGGAATTCGCGTGCCTTTTCCGGGTCGAGACCGAGGTTGAACTGGTCGTCCCAGCGGAATTCGAAGCGCGCCTTCGACACGGCATTGTCGCGCACCTGCGCACCGGGGTGGCCCTTGGCCAGGTCGGCGGCATGCGCCGCGATCTTGTAGGTGATGATCCCTTCGCGCACATCATGCTTGTCAGGCAGGCCGAGGTGCTCCTTGGGCGTCACGTAACAGAGCATGGCTGTACCGTACCAGCCGATCTGGGCCGCACCGATGGCGGAGGTAATGTGGTCATAACCCGGCGCGATGTCGGTCGTCAGCGGCCCGAGCGTATAGAACGGCGCCTCGTAACAATCGTGCAGCTCCTTGTCCATGTTTTCCTTGATGAGCTGCATCGGCACGTGGCCCGGCCCCTCGATCATGACCTGCACATCATGCTCCCAGGCGACCTTCGTCAACTCGCCCAGCGTCTCCAGCTCGGCAAACTGCGCCCGGTCATTGGCATCCGCGACCGAACCCGGCCGCAGGCCGTCGCCCAGCGAGAACGACACGTCATAGGCCTGCATGATCTCGCAGATGTCGGCAAAGTGCGTGTACAGGAAACTTTCCTCGTGGTGCGCCAGGCACCACTTGGCCATGATGGAACCGCCGCGCGAGACGATGCCGGTCACCCGCTCGGCCGTCAGCGGCACCCACGGCAGGCGCACACCGGCGTGGATGGTGAAGTAGTCGACGCCCTGTTCGGCCTGCTCGATGAGGGTGTCACGGAACAGTTCCCAGGTGAGCTCCTCCGCCTGGCCGTCGACCTTCTCCAGCGCCTGGTAAATCGGCACCGTGCCGACCGGCACCGGCGAATTGCGCAGGATCCACTCGCGCGTCTCGTGGATATTCTTGCCGGTCGAGAGGTCCATCAGCGTGTCGCCGCCCCAGCGCACCGACCACACCATTTTCTCGACCTCTTCCGTGATCGAGGACGTCACCGCCGAATTGCCGATGTTGGTGTTGATCTTCACCAGGAAATTGCGGCCGATGATCATCGGCTCGAGTTCCGGATGGTTGATATTGGCGGGGATGATCGCCCTGCCCCGCGCCACTTCGTCGCGCACGAATTCCGGCGTCACCCGTTGCGGGATGCTGGCGCCGAAAGCTTGACCGGGATGCTGCTTCAGCAGGCCGCTGTCGGCCAGTTCCTCCAGGCGCAGGTTTTCGCGAATGGCGACAAATTCCATTTCCGGGGTGATGATCCCCCGGCGTGCATAGTGCATCTGCGTCACATTGCTACCGGCACGCGCCATGCGCGGCTGACGGATATGCTCGAAGCGCAGGTGGGACAGGGCGGGGTCCGACTGGCGCTGCCGGCCGAATTCGGACGTCGGTCCGGCCAGCTGCCCGGTATCACTACGCTCCTCGATCCACGCGGTGCGCACCTCGGGCAGGCCCCGCATCAGGTCGATGCTTGCGGCCGGGTCAGTGTAGGGTCCGGAGGTATCGTAGACCGTGATCGGCGGGTTTTTTTCCGTGCCGAAGCTGGCGGATGTATCGGCCTGGCGAACCGCGCGCATGGGCACACGGATGTCCGGGCGGGAGCCCTCTACGTAGATGCGCTCGGAATTGGGAAACGGCCGCGTAACGTCGGCCGACAGTTCGGTGGTCTTCTTGACGAAATCTTCCGGGATCGCACTCATCGGGCCGTCCTCGTTTTGCAATACACAGGGCTGGCCAGTGGTGAGCTTCCCTACGCCGGTGTTAGCCGGATCAGGTTCCAAGGGTAATTCTCAGCCATCTGCTGCACGGCATACACCGTGAACCAGGGCACCCCCAGCCGGGGCAACACGTTACCCAAAGCCCCGGCGGTTTGCAACAAATGAATCCGGCCGGTATCACACAAGTCATTGTTTTATATATTTAACATCCAGAACACCCCGGCCGGTAGATTGCCAGCAAGGGCCAAACACCGTACCCTTGGCCGCCTTTGTTTCCACAGGGCAGATGACTGTCATGAACCAGGCACAGATCGAGCAGGCACGCTTCAACATGATCGAGCAACAGGTGCGCACCTGGGATGTCCTCGACCAGCAGGTGCTGGACACCATGAACGCCGTGCCGCGCGAGGCGTTCGTCCCGGAGCGCTATGCCTCGCTGGCCTTCGCCGATACCAATATCCCGCTCGGCCACGAACAGGTCATGATGGCGCCCAAGGTCGAGGGCCGGCTGCTGCAGGCACTCGCCATCGAGACGACCCATTCGATCCTCGAGGTCGGCACCGGCAGCGGCTACCTGACCGCCTGCCTGGCACGACTCGGCCGTCATGTCACCAGCATCGATATCATGCCGGACTTTACCGAGTCCGCCGGCAATCGGCTGGCCGGCCAGGACATCGTCAATGTCACTCTGCAGACCGGTGATGCGCTGCAGGATACCGGCGATGCCCGTTATGACATCATTGCCGTCACCGGTTCGCTGCCGGTGCTGCGGCAGCAGTTACATCACAACCTCGAGGTCGGCGGGCGCCTGTTCGTCATCTCGGGTG
Organism: Halobacteria archaeon; assembly: GCA_013041945.1. Classification (GTDB taxonomy): domain Bacteria; phylum Pseudomonadota; class Gammaproteobacteria; order UBA9214; family UBA9214; genus UBA9214. The sequence goes on along the minus strand of JABDRC010000100.1, from coordinate 445 downwards.
AACTGCCGATCATGGAGGCCGGCCTCATCACCCGCGTCGACGAAGGCCACTGGTCCCGTGAATGCCTGTTCGAGACCTGTATCCCGCCGCTGATCAATGCAGAATCACCGGACAGGTTCAGTTTTTAACCGGCTGATTCGGACAGGGTAGGAGCGCAGGTATGCGCGAACAAACCGGCATACGCGGAACGCATTCGCGGACATCGTCCGCTCCTACTGCTACTTTTTGGCATTAGAGGAAACCAGAAGTTGCGTGAAATGACCACCGGCGAATGCAGGGACTACCTGGAGTCTGCCGACGAGAAGCCGATTCTGCTGGATGTCCGCGAACCATGGGAATACAAAATTGTCCATCTGGATGAATCGCTGCTGATACCGATGCGGCAGATCCCGGTTTCACTCGACCAGCTTGACCCGGACAGGGAAACCGTCGTCATCTGCCACCA
>JABDRC010000099.1 GCA_013041945.1 Halobacteria archaeon | reverse complement strand
GACGGTACCTGGAAAATATTCGATGTGAAGGCCGAGGGGACCAGTGCCGTGGTCTATTACCGCAAGCATTTCCGCGAGATGTTTTACCCGGAGCGGCGCGTCCGCTACTAGCATACCCCCGGCACGGTGCCCGTTCACGCGGTGGCCGTGCCGGGCCATCATCATCAGGCACCACACCCCCGCCGGTCACGCCTTGTTGCCGGCCAATTTCCCATTCTAAACAATTATTTAACGAAATTCCGCGCAACTCTCAATATATAAGGTACCGGTGCCGCTATATGCTAGAGTTACCGTGATATCGGTGGGCCGCAAAGGCGCGCGCAGGTAGTCACGGGTCATATCAAGCAACGAAGCGGCTGCCAAAGACAGCGGCCCTGAACAGACCAGCCAGAGGAAGACCGGCAATGACACCGTATACCCAGACCCTGATCGGCCACATTACGAGCGTCAAGGCAGGCGCGCTGACCGCAAAACTGGTGGAACCGGGTGAAGGCAAGCGTCCACGCATTTCGAGCCGCGTTGAAGTCGACATGACAGGCCAGCCCGGATCCTATGTCGCCATCACGCAGGGCGATATAAAGCTGCTTGCGACCATTACATCCATCAAGGCCGAGCCTTCAACCAGCGAATCAGGGACGACCCGCACGGTACACCTGATCCCGGTTGGTGAAATCAACAGCGGCGGAACCTTCCAGAACGGCATCAAGAATTATCCCGTGACCGGCGCAGAGGTACACACCGTTACCAAGAAGGAAATAGAATCGATTTTCGTCAAGTTCCGCGCACAGGGCTATGCCGTCGGCCACTCCATGATGGATAAATCGATCGACATCTGCATGGACCCGGCAGCCCTGTTCGGCCGCCACTTCGCCATCCTCGGTCAGTCGGGTGCCGGTAAATCGTGGGCAGTGACAAACTTCCTGCAACGCGCCGTCAGCAAGATGCCGAAGGCACACATCGTGCTGCTGGATCTGCATGGCGAGTACAGCTGGCAGGACAACAGCGGCAAGCGTCATTGCGCCTTTGACGAGAAGACCACCCGTTATATCGATGCACGCGACCTCGAGATGCCCTACTGGCTGATGACATTCTCCGAACTGGTCGACATGCTGATTGACCGTGCAGACGTTTCCGCATCTTCACAGATCTCTTTCCTGCGTGACAGCGTGCATGACCTGCGCAACAAGGCCAACAAGGACCTGGGTATCGGTGATATCTCCATCGACTCACCGGTCTATTTCTCGCTCCAGGAAATGTATGACCAGTTCGAGGAGGCCAACAAGGCATCCACCAATTTCGGCAAGGACAAGGGGCCGCTTGCCGGGCTGTTTGACCAGTTCCTGATGAAACTGCAAAGCCGCATGAATGACACGCGTTATGACTTCCTGCTGAATCCCAAACACCGCACTTCGTCAGACACCCTGCCGGGTCTGCTGCGCGACTTCGTCGGACTGGGTGAACCCAAGGCACAGATCACCATCATTGACCTGAGTTCCGTCCCGTTCGACGTAAGACCGGTGGTCACCGCCCAGGTCGGCCGGCTGGCGTTCGAGTTCAATTACTGGAATCCGAAGTTCAAGGAATTCCCGCTGTTGCTGGTGTGCGAGGAGGCCCATTCCTATATCCCGCGCGAAGGCGACTCGCAGTTCGAGGGAACGCGCCAGACCATGCAGCGAATCGCGAAAGAGGGAAGAAAATACGGAGTTGGCCTGGCGGTGGTTACACAGCGCCCGCACGACCTCTCGGAGACAGTGCTGGCACAGTGCAACACGTTTATCTGCCTGCGCCTGACCAACCCGGATGACCAGGCTTATGTACGTGATCTGGTACCGGAAGCAGAGCGTGACTTCATCGATATCCTGTCCTCGCTGGGCCAGGGCGAGGCAATGGCCATGGGACTCGCGGTACCCTTGCCAACGCGCGTGCAGCTCTTCAAGCCCGACCCGCCACCCAACAGTAACAGCGTGGATTTCTTCCGCCACTGGTCGGCCGGACCGGATGATCTCGATGTCGACGATATCGTCGATCGCTGGCGTCGCCAGGACCGCCTGCACCGCTAGCAGGCAGGTCGGCTGTCAGTCGCTGCCGGTAGCGGCCGTGGCAGCGCCAGCAACGACAGCAACGCTCTGCTCTTCAATCAGTTCGTCCTGTCCAAGCAGGTGCAGGATCTGTTCTTTCGCTGCCATGCCGTCCCGGTAGCCAAGCTCCATCAATTCCTTGCAGAAGGGTGCATCGAACATCAGGTAACTCATCAGCGGACGGCCTTCGCGGGCCAGGGCACCGATGCCCTTCAGCAATATACGTACCGAACTGGGGAAGTTGTCGACGTACTTTGCGACGATCTCGCGCACGTCCTGACTGGGTGATATGACCAGGTAATCGATCTGGCGCAAGGACGTGTCCTTGTATTCAACACGCTTGCTGCGGGTCTCTGTAATGGTATGGTTGATGCGGCGCATGCGCTCGATATCGGCATCCAGGCTGTCCATGAACAGGGTATCGAATATATAGCCGGATATCTGGCCGAATAACGGGTACTTCACATCACCTTCATCTTCCGGTTGCGCATCCTGGCCGGGGCTGCGGACACCGATGATCAGCAGCCGGTTGGCGCCCAGATGCAGCGCCGGACTCAATGGCGCTGTCTGGCGCATCGAGCCGTCGCCGAAATACTCGTTGCGTAATTTCACGGCAGGGAACAGCACCGGGATGGCCGATGATGCCATCAGGTGATTCAGGGTCAGCTCCGTCGGCTGGCCGGTGCGCCGGGTCCGCTTCCACGGCATCAGGTCCTTGATGCCCTGGTAAAACGTCACTGACAGCCCGCTGGTGTAACCGGAAGCCGTCACTGACACGGCGCGCAGGGCACCGGCATCGATGGCCTGCTGAATACGCGCAAAGCGGATGTGTCGCTCCAGCAGTTCACGCAGCGGTGTGTTGTCGAGTACCGAACGCGGCTGGTTCTTGACCAGACCGCCGAGCAGGAAGTTGGTTGACCAGCCGAATGCGCTCTTGATGGCTGTCCAGCTGTCGACCTTGAAGACCTTGCCGACATGAAAATTCGACCAGAT
>JABDRC010000097.1 GCA_013041945.1 Halobacteria archaeon | reverse complement strand
GGCCAACAGTGCCTTCTATAACGTAACGCTGAAAAATTTCGCGACGCCCTGGACCAACCGCGACCAGACCGTGTTCGCACCGCTGAACGACTACAGCGCAACGGTTATCGGCATGGTCCGCGACGATGTGCCGTTCAACCAGCTGCTGTCCGCAGATATTATCTACGTTGGCGATTCTTCACTGCCGATCGCGGCCTATTCAAACAGCAACAACGCCCACTACCAGGATCTGGAGGACGACGGTCATGACCTGATGACCGCCCTGGTACAGCGACCGCAATCTCAGATGAATCCCATCCTGGTGGACCCTGCCACGGGCGATATTGCCACGGCCGGCGTGATGACCACACGCGCAGCGGCCGAGGCCTTCTTCGTGGCCGGCACCAACCGCGCGATGTTCCGCTTCACGCTGCTGAATCACCTGTGCAATGACCTCGAGCAGGTGAAAGACACCAGTCGTCCGGCCGACCGCATCCGCCAGGACATCTCGCGCAGCCCCGGTGGCGACAGCCGTCTTTACCTGAACTCCTGCGTCGGTTGTCACAGCGGGATGGACCCGCTCGCACAGGCCTTTGCCTATTACAACTTCGATGAGAACAGCGGCAGCATCGTATACACGTCCGGCCAGGTGCAGCCCAAGTACTTCATCAATGCAGACACCTTCAAGTACGGCTTCGTGACCCCCGACGACAGCTGGGATAACTACTGGCGAAGTGGCCAGAACTCCCTGCTGGGCTGGGATACGGGCCTGACCGGCAGCGGCAACGGCGCCAAGACGCTTGGTGAAGAGCTGGCGAACAGTCGCGCCTTTGCATCCTGCCAGGTGAAAAAAGTGTTCAAGAACGTGTGCCTGCGCGAGCCGGGCGACACGGCCGACCGCAACATGGTCGAGACCATCACCGACAACTTCATCGCGAACAACTACAGCATGAAATCGGTGTTCGCTGAAACCGCCGTCTACTGCATGGGTAACTGAGGCATGAAAACATCCATACTGAAAAACCTGCGTGATCGTACCCTGCGACTGTCGCTGATCGTCCTGCTGGGCACCGGCCTGGCGGCCTGTGGCGGCGGCGAGAGCACCACACAGAACCAGAACACCTCTGGCTCCGGTGCGGCAACGACCTACACCGGGCCCGCACCGGCCACTGCCGATGTGCAGGCGTTCAAACTGAACGTCTGGGACAACCTGAATCCGACCAATCGCTGTAATGATTGCCACGACGTGGGTGGTGCGGCGCCGACACCGTTCGTGCGCATGGATGATGTCAACCTGGCCTATGCCGCCGTGAATTCACTGGTTGACCTGCAGACACCGGCCAATTCGGACCTGGTGACCAAGATGGTCAGTGGCCATAACTGCTGGCTGGCCAGCGACCAGGCCTGTGCGGACGTCATCACCGCCTACATCACGGCCTGGGCCGGTGGCGCGACCAGTGGCGGTAATGTCATTACACTGACCCCGCCGGTCCTGAAGGATCCGGCCGACAGCAAGAACTTCCCGGCCAGTTCGGCGCTGTTTGCCAGCACCGTACACCCGGAACTGGTCGCCAACTGCATCGGTTGTCACGTGGATTCAGCTGCCAGTGCACAATCCCCGTTCTTTGCCGATCCTGACCCCGATGCCGCCTACGAGGCCGCCAAGGCGAAGATCAACCTGAACGACCCGGCAGATTCGCGCTTCGTCATCCGCCTGCGTGACGAATTCCATAACTGCTGGGACCCGAATGCCACCGGCAGCTCGGACTGCCCGGCCTCGGCCACCGTGATGGAAAACGCCATCATCGCCTTCGCCGCCGGGGTGCAGACCACGCCGATCAACCCTAGCCTGGTCACCAGCAAGGCATTGATCCTGCAACAGGACGGCATCGTGTCCAGTGGCGGCAGCCGCATCGAGGACAATGTCATTGCAAAATACGAGTTCAAGACCGGCTTCGGCACTCAGGCATTCGACACCAGCGGCGTGTCGCCTGACATGCACCTGAACCTGAGTGGCGGCTACAACTGGGTCGGCGGCTGGGGTATCGACCTCACCAACGGCAAGGCACAGGCGCTGACCGGTGACAGCGTCAAGCTGTACAACATGATTACCGCCACCGGCGAGTACACCATCGAGGCGTGGGTTGCTCCGGCCAATGTCAGCCAGGACAACACGGCACGCATTATCAGCTACTCCGCCGGCACTACGCAGCGCAACTTCACACTTGGCCAGAGCCTGTACAACTACGATGTCATGCATCGCAGCACCACCACGGATCTGAACGGTGAACCCACGCTGTCGACGGCCGATGCCGATGAAGACCTGCAGGCCACGCTGCAGCATGTGGTCGTCACCTACGATCCGGTCAACGGTCGCCGCATCTATGTCAATGGTATCTTCACCGACGATATCGATCCGATTGCCGGCGGCACACTGGTTGACTGGGACAACAGTTTTGCCTTTGTCATGGGTAACGAGGTCTCCAATGACCGTCCCTGGGCCGGTACCATCCGCTTCGCTGCGATTCACAATCGTGCACTTGACCAGACGGCGATTACCCAGAACTTCAATGTGGGTGTGGGCGAGAAATTCTTCCTGCTGTTCAATGTGGGTGCGCACAGCGGCAATCCGGATGACTACGTACTGTTCGAGGCCAGCCAGTTCGACAGTTACAGTTACCTGTTCAACAACCCGCGCTATATCAGCCTGGACCCGAACGTGACGCCGGATGGTATCCCGCTCGCCGGCATGCGCATCGGCGTCAACGGTGCCGAGGCAACGGTGGGCCAGGCCTATACCAATATCGACACGGCCATCAGCAGTTCCCTGTATACGCCGGGAGTGGGACAGCCGCTGTCACCGATGGGAACGATCATCCCGCTGCAAAACGGCTCGAACTTCGACGAGTTCTTCCTGACCTTCGAGGTCCTCGGTGGCAGTACCAACGCCTTCTCCGAGCCGCCTGTGGTGGCACCGGGCACGCCGCCGGATCTGCCGGAGGCCCCGGTCATCGGCCTGCGTACCTTCGAGGAAATCGATGCCACCATGGCCGCTATCACCGACGTACGTCGTGAGCAGGTCGATGTCGAGGGTGTCTACCAGACCGTCAAGCAGCAGCTGCCGACGGTGGCAGATATGGGAGGCTTCCTGTCCGCCCACCAGATGGCGGTCTCACAAATGGCCATCGAGTACTGCAATGCCCTGGTCGAGGACAACGGCCAGACCAGGCGCGATGCCTACTTCCCGGGCTTCTTCCAGACCGGTCTGCCGCCTGCCAGCGCCAATACGGCATTCGACACGGCCGGCAAGCGCGACCTGGTCATCGTGCCGCTGATGGACCGGGTGATGAACACCAACCTGACAGATCAGCCGGATCCGGCCGATGTAACCGGAGAGCTGGACGACCTGATCACGATCCTGACAGCATGTGCAACCGGCTCGTCACCGACCTGTGCCACCACCCAGCGCACCGAGCAAGTAGTCAAGGCGGTCTGTGCCGCCACCCTGGGCAGCGCCGCCATGCTGCTGCAATAAACCGAGGACACGAACATGGCAAAGAAACGTACATCCCGCGACCTGAACGAGCCACTGTGCCTGAACGATCATGGCCGGCCGCGGACCCGCCGTGAGTTCCTCGGTCAGGGTCTGGCCACCGGCCTGGGCCTGGTCACCGGTCCGACACTGTTCGGCCTGTTCGCCAATCCCCGCCAGGCCGCAGCCGGTTTGTCACAGGACATACAGGCCCTGCTGGGACCCTGTGGTATCGCCGGTCTGGGCGCCGGGAAGATCCCTTTCATTGCCTTCGACCTCGCCGGTGGTGCCAACATCGCCGGCTCCAATGTGCTGGTTGGACAGCAGGGCGGGCAGCTGGACTTCCTGTCCACCCAGGGCTACAGCAAGCTGGGCCTGCCGGGTGACATGCGGCCGGATTCCATCGATCCGAATACCGGCCTCGATCACATCAATACAGACTTTGGCATCGCCTTCCATACCACCAGCGCCATGTTGGCGGGCATCACGGAAAAGGCCGGCGCCATCGCCGGCAGCATCAACGGTTCCATCATCCCGGCCCGGTCTGATAACGATACTGGCAACAATCCGCACAATCCGATGTACGGGCTGGCAAAATATGTACTGGACAGCTCCACGGTCACGGCGCTGCCACAAGGTGTCAAGGGCTATGGTGAAGTGGTGGACCTGATCGGTTCACGCAACTCGGAATCGGGGGCCAACTCCATGGCCCCGGCCATGATGATCGACCCGACCCTGCGGCCCACCAAGGTGGATCGGCCATCCGACGTAACCGGTATGGTCGATACCGGCGACCTGGTCAGCGTATTTAGTGAAGACGATGCCGTGGCGGTGATGGAATCAATTGCGCGCATCAGCGAGTCCAAGCTCGACAAGGTCAACACTGGAATTACGGCTGACGCTGTGATCAAGGACCTGGTGCACTGCGGTTATATCAAGGCCGCCGATATTGTCGATCGCTTTCCCAACCCTGCCTCGCTGGATCCGGCCGCGGATCCCGATATCGTAGGTGCGACCGGCATCTTCACGCAGAACGAATTCGACAACGACAGCGAATTCCGCAAGACCGCATCGGTCATGAAGATGGTTGTGAACGGCTTTGCCGGTGCCGGCACCGTCACCATGGGTGGCTACGACTACCACACCGGTGACCGTGAAACTGGTGAGCGCCGCGACCTGCGCGCCGGCCGCTGCATCGGCGCCTGCCTGTCCTATGCAGCCCGTGTGGGTGTGCCGGTCATGGTATACGTCTACAGCGACGGTTCGGTTTTCAGCAACGGAACAATTGATAACTCCCAGGACGGTGGCGGCAAGGGTGTCTGGACCGGTGACAATTCATCGACCGCGTCCTCGCTCATGCTGGTGTATAACCCGGGTGGTCGCCCGCAGCTGCTGGGCGCGACTGCCGCCGAGCAGGCACTGCATCAGCAGATCGGCTGGATGCGTCCCGATGCCTCGGTCGAGACCAATGCCACGCCGGCCGCCCTGCAGGTCAACCTGCTGGTCGAGACGGTCATCCTGAATTACATGGCGCTGCATAATGAAGCGGCAAACTTCTCCACCGTATTTCCCAATCACGGTCTTGGCAACGCCGCCATGATGGACAGTCTGACGGCGTTCCAGAATATCGTCACCGGCATCGTTTAAGACAGTCATCTCTGACCTGCACGGCAGCACCCGGCCGGGTGCTGCCGGCAGTCATGGGTGTCTGTCTGTTTCTGTCTGGCCAATTAAAGAACCCCCGCCAGCAGCCGATTCGCACTCTATACGATTCTGACAGGGTAAGGCAGATCGTTGTCGGAACCATAGCGACAGGAACTTCAGTTATGTCCATCAAATCGCAAACTGTGCACAGGTGCGCATGCAGATATCACGTCGTCTTGTCTTTGGCTGATTATTCATGGAGGAATTAATAGCGTGGATACTGATGAAAAAGAAACAGTAACCGGATCACTAATCGACAGTGGCCGGGGATCGGGCGATACTTCTGCTGTCCGTCCGGAAGATTCTGCAAACGCACCGGCAAATAATCCGGACTATGTAGGAAAATTGCGTGTTCTGATCTGCGAGGATGATGATGATTTCGCTGTGCTCAGTGAATTTCTGTTGCGCAGTGCCGGATTCGATATCGAGCAGGCCGAGGATGCAGAGTCCGCCCGGGAACTCATCAATGCCGGCAAATTCGACATCATGATCCTTGATCTGGGCCTGCCTGGCATGGATGGTCTTTCATTTATCCATGAACTGGAGGCAAACGGAATAAGAATTCCCGTGATCGTTGTTTCAGTCAACGCATCGGAGGTGCAGGACAGCCTGGACAGTCAACCGGACTTTATCGTCGACTGGATTGACAAACCGGTCGAACAGCAGCAACTGGTAAGCAGTGTCTTGCTGGGCGTGCAGCCGGTGGTCGCGACCGGTCGCCGCATTCTCCATGTCGAGGATGACCCGGATATCATCATGCTCCTGCAGGCCATGCTCGATGACAGCTGGGAAGTGATCCCTGCCACGAGCGTCAGCGAGGGACGCAGCCGGCTGATGGATGAATACTTCGACCTGGTCCTGCTCGACATCAATCTCCCGGACGGGACCGGCCTTGACCTGCTACCCGACATTCGGGCCCTGAAATACCCGGTTGCCGTATTTTCGGAACACGAGCCGTCTGATACGACCCCCGATGTATTCGATGCAACCATTGTCAAATCAAAAACCACCCGGGCTGGCCTCCTCAAAACCCTGCTCGATCTGACCGAAGCAGCATGAAGCAATTACCACTTCATATCACGCTCTACGCATGAAAAACCGCTCCCATGAATCCAGGCAGACGGATCTGCAGCCAGACCAGGAAGCATTCAGGCAGGAGCTTGACAAGTTATTCAGAAGCTACGTGCTGCGACTGCCGGAAAAACTGGAGAGCATAGGCGGTATTGTCAGCTCGTTGCACGCCGACAGGGATACGGGCGGGCTATTGTCCGAGCTGCACATGCAGGTACACAAGCTCGCCGGTTCGGCCGGCTCCTACGGGTGCCCGGATGTTGGCAAGGTGGCACGTGACTACGAGATTCTGATCAACACCCACCTCAATTCCGGATCCGCTCTGGAACCTGCAGACTACAAGCGGCTCGAAAATAAATTCGCCGATCTGGCGGCGGCCATTGATCAGGCAGTCATATCAGCAGGCTGATCCAGGCCTGCCGTCAGTTTCCCCCGCAAGCCGGCCCGGCGTATTATCCTGACAATGCGCATCAGAGTTCTCCTGTTCGTGTCAGCACTGCTGGCAATATCCCCCGCGGCAGCCGACTGGCATCGCGAGGAAGCAGCCATCATGGGAACCGCGGTGGCCGTCGAATTGTGGACTACCGACGCTGCACAGGGCAGGGCGCTGACCCGCTCGGTGCTCGACGAGATGCGGCGTATCGACCGCCTGATGAGTACCTACCGGCCCGACAGCGAGCTGTCGCGCGTCAATATGGACGCGGCCGGGCAACCGGTGCGGGTCAGCGCCGAACTGCTTGCGCTGGTCAAACGGGCGCTCGGGTATTCCGTTGCGACCGGCGGCGCCTTTGATATCACCTATGCCAGTGCCGGTCAGCACTATGACTACCGCACCGGCAGGAAACCCGACGCCGCGCAGCTGACCGGGGCACTGCCGGCGATTGACTATCGCCATGTCGTCGTCGATGAAGCGGAGTCAACCATACGTTTCCTGCACCCGGGCGTGCGCATTGATCTCGGCGGGATCGCCAAGGGCTATGGTGTCGACCGCTGTATCGCGTTGCTGGCCGGCGCCGGCATCACCAGTGCCCTGGTCAGTGCGGGCGGCGATACCCGCGTCATGGGCAAGCGCTGGAAACGCCCCTGGCAGGTGGGCATCCGTGATCCACGCAAGGAGGGCATTGCGTCGATGATCCCGCTGGAAGACGCGGCCATCTCCACCTCGGGTGATTACGAGCGCTACTTCGATGAGGGCGAGGTGCGATATCACCACATTCTCAATCCCGGCACCGGGGACTCGGCCCGTGAAGTTCACAGCGCCAGCATCATCGGCCAGACCGCAACCGATACCGATGCGCTGTCTACCAGCGTGTTCGTACTGGGTGTGGAGGCGGGGCTGGCACTGATTAATCGTACGCCGGATACCGAGGCCATTATCATTGATAACAAAGGGTTGCTGCACTATTCAGACGGCCTGGCACGGGTAGAGAAACAATCGTAGGGTGACTTTCATGCACCGTGTTCGATGCACGGAGTGCACCCTGCTATTTCGACAGCCTGCTGCGGGTAGGGCAACAACCACAGGGTGCGTTTCACGCACCGTGTTCGGTGCACGGAGTGCACCCTGCCCGGGATAGGCAACAGTCTGCATTTCATGTAGCGGCCCCCCGCAAACTGTGACCCCGGTCACACTCCACAAGCCCTGATTCCCTCACAATGCCTGCAGGTATCGAATTGACCGATACAGGTCAATTTTCCGTTCCGGAGACCGACATACCTGTAGATAGCCTGACTGTTCAGCGCCGAGAGCGAGGTCCGAGATGTCGCAGCACAAACTACTGGTACGAGTTGCCAGACCACTGATAGCGGGCCTGTGCCTGCTGATGGCAACCCACCTGCTGGCTGAACCGCCCGCGGACACGGCCAGCCTGGACGAAAATATCCAGTCCCTCAAGGAGGATGTGATCGCACTCAACCGCGACCTGTTCATTCTCGAGGAGGAATTGCTGTATCCGTCGAACACGCAGGTAGCCGTATTCGTGTCACTGGATGTCGGCAAGTTCTTCTCGCTGGACTCGGTGCAGCTCAAGGTCGATGACAAGGTCGTCACGAACTACCTGTATACCGGCCGTGAGGTCGAAGCACTGCACCGCGGCGGTATCCAGCGCCTGTACATGGGCAACCTGAAGGCCGGTGAACACGAGCTGGTCGCGATCTATACCGGCAAGGGACCGAATGGCCGCGACTACCGGCGAGGTGCGACACACGTGCTCAACAAGACGCTGGGTGCGAAATTTATCGAACTCAAGATCGTTGACAATCCGAGCAGCGAGCAGCCCGATTTCAGCATCAGGGAATGGGAATAGCCGCATCCCTTATGCGCACCGGTTTTTTCAACATTATCGCGGATACGATCCGCTCCTGCAGCGAATATATACCGTGCAGGAGCGCACCGCGTGCGCGATTCATATTTTTGATAGTTGCGATGACCGGCGCGACATATGCCGCCGATAATCCGCCATCCAGTGCCCAGGACCTGCAATACGGCGAAGTGCTGTTTCACTACTACCAGGATGACTGGTTCAACAGCATCGTACGCACACACATTGCACAAACCCAGGAGCGCCTGCCCAATCATGCCGATGAGGCCGAACTGCTGCTCGGTGGCCTGGATCTCAACTACGGACTGCGCAACGAGGCTGACAACATCTTCCAGCGCCTGCTGACAGAGAAAACCACCGACGAACAAACCCGCAACCGCGCCTGGTACTACCTCGCCAAGATCTCCTACCAGCGCGGTGATGCGGCACGGGCCCTGCGCGCCATCGGCCAGGTACAGGGCGATATGAGCAAGGGAACCCGTATGGAAAGCGCCCACCTCGCCAGTCTGGTGCTGCTGCAAATCGGCGCCAACGAGCAGGCCATCGGGATTCTGGAAGATGCAAAACAGCACAGGGTCTGGTCACCCTACCTGGCCTATAACCTCGGCGTGGCGCAGATCCGCAGCGCACGCCAGGTCGACGGCTTCGAATACCTCGACCATATCGGCGATATCAGCGCAAACAGCGAGGAGTACCGCCTGTTGCGCGACAAGGCCAACCTTGCGCTCGGCTACAGCCTGTTGCGGGATGGACAGGCCGAGTCCTCGCGTGATGCCCTGAACCGCGTGCGGCTTGAGGGTCCACTGTCGAGCAAGGCGCTGCTGGGGGCCGGCTGGGCCGACGCCGAGAGCGAGTTGTTCGGACGCGCCCTGGTGCCCTGGCTTGAACTGAGCAAACGCGACACGACCGATCCCGCCGTCCAGGAAGCCCTGCTGGCCGTACCTTATGCCATGACCAAGATGAACCTGCAGGGCCGTGCAGTCAAACATTACAATGATGCAATCGGCACGCTCTACAGCGAGCAGGATTACCTGGACGAGTCGATTGCCGCTATCCGGCGAGGGGCCTTGCTCGAGGTGCTGCAGGCGCAGGATCTGCGCAGCGGCACCGGCTGGCTGCAGGAACTCAGCTTCGACACCGACAACCCGGTGTTGCGCTATCAGGTCACGTTGATGGCCTCGCACGACTTCCAGGAGGCCGTGAAGAACTACCGCGACCTCCTGACACTGCGCAGCAACCTGAACAGGTGGGCACAGGCCATTGAAGCCTATGATGACATGCTTGACGGACGCGAGCAGCGTTTCGCACAGCACAAACCCGCCGCCCGGGCCGCCCTCCAGGCCGGTGACCGGGCTGCACTGCAAGAGCGTCTCCAGCGCCTCGGTAAACGTCTGGAGCAAATCGAGACACAGGGCAATCCGGTCTGGCTTGCCAATGCCGAGGAGACGCAGCAGTGGCAGCGACTGCAGGATATCAAGTCCGCAGTAGCCGCACTCCCCCGGAATGCACAGACCGGCCTGCTGCATGAAAGACGAACGCGTCTCGAGGGGGTTCTCTACTGGCGCCTGAATAGTGAATACAAACCACGCCTGTGGGAAGCAAAAAAACAGCTGGCCGAAGTGTCTGACCTGCTCGGGCAAACACGGGATAACCTTGAATCGCTGGAAATCGCTGATACCGCCACACCGGCGAGTTTTACCGGTTTTGACTCACGCATCATTCGCAACAAGGCGCGCATCGAGGAACTACTTGCGCGCACCGAGTCTACACATCTTGACCAGGGCAGGCTGATTGAGCAAATCGCCGTCCGCGAGCTGGAACAGCAAAAAGAACGCCTGGACACCTACATCGTACAGGCCCGCTTCTCGCTGGCGCAGACCTATGACAGCGCGCAGATCGCCGGCAAGGGGACCACGCCATGATACGGATCCTGCCTGTCACGGTATTCGCCGCGCTGTTGCTGGGCGGCTGCAGCATTATGAGCGGTGGCGACAACGCACCGACCATCGGCGATCTCGGCAAGCGACCGGTAAAAATGACGGATGTACCGGTGGAGTCCAGTGAACAGCAGGCAATGAATGCCTATCGTAACTTCCTTGCCACCGACGATGACACCGATGCTCGCCCGCATGCCATGCGCCGGCTTGCCGACATCAATCTCGAGGCCGAGGTCCTGCCGCAGGCCGATTTCGATACCGACAGGGCCGTATCGCTGTATCCACAGCAGGTACAGGATTCCATCACACTCTATC
>JABDRC010000096.1 GCA_013041945.1 Halobacteria archaeon | reverse complement strand
ATCGAACAGGGGCATGTGGTGCGCGGCTGGCTGGGGATCGAGGCCCAGGACCTGACGCTGCAGCTGGCCGAGTCACTGGGTGTTCCCGGCGTGCAGGGCGTACTGATCGCCGGTGTGCTGCGTGACGGTCCGGCCGACAATGCAGGCATCGAGCCGGGTGATGTCATCACATCGATCAACGGCGTGGAAGTCACTGACGCACGCAAGGCCATGAAGGCCATCTCGAACCAGCGCCCGGGCACCCTTATCGAACTTGCCGGCAACCGCCTGGGGCAGTCGTTTGCATTAAAGGCGCGCGTCATCGAGCGCCCGCTGCAAACGGTAAACAGTAATTAAAGCAGTCGCTCCAGCGCGGCGAGAAATGCGCGGTTTTCATCCGGCAGACCCACGGTCACCCGCAGGCAATCGCGCAGGGCATCCGCGCTGCCATGCAGGTTCTTGATCAGGATTCCCGCTGATTGCAGCCCGGCATACAGTTCACCGGCACGCCCTGCCGGTACGCGAAACAGGATAAAGTTTGCCTCGCTCGGGTAAACTGCAAGGCCTGCGAATTCACGCAGCCCGGCAAACAGTATCTCCCGCTCCGCGCGTATCGCCCGCGCCTGCTCGTCGAACAGCGCCTTGTGACGCAGGGCAAACGACCCTGTCAGCTGGTTCAGCGTCCCGACGTTATACGGCAGTCGCGTCTTGTCGATCTGCTCCAGCCAGTCAGGGCTGCCAGCCAGCATGCCCAGCCGCAGGCCGGCGAGACCCAGCTTGGATACCGTGCGCATCACCAGCAGATTGTCGTATTCGCCAAGCGATGACATAAAACTCGCATCGGTAAAGGGTGCATAGGCCTCATCGACCACGACCAGGCCGTCTGCCACAGCCAGCATCTCGCGTATTATGTTCGCGTCGAACAGATTCCCGGTCGGGTTGTTCGGGTAGGCCAGAAAGATCACGGCCGGCTGCCGCTCCGCGATGAGTGCGAGCATCCGTTCATGGTCCAGGGAAAAATCTTCATCGAGCGGCACCCCGCTGAATGCCAGGCCGCACACCGTGGCGATCTGGCGATACATCACGAAGGTCGGCTCGGGCGCCATGATCACGCGCCCCGGTTCGGCGATGGTCTGCACGATCATCTGGATCAGCTCGTCCGAACCGTTGCCGAGCATGACTCGCGCATCATCCGGTACTTCCATCGCCGTGCGCAGTACGGACTGCAGTTCAGCGGCGGTCGGATCCGGGTAGCGGTTCAGCGCGGCAGCCTGCAAGACCTGCAGCCACTCCGCCTGCAGTGCGGCCGGCCAGGGCCAGGGATTCTCCATGGCATCGAGCTTGATCAGCCCGGCAGCCGGCGGCACGTGGTAGGCCGACAGCTTCCGGATTCCCGGCCGCACCCATTTGTTTATTTTATCTTGCAGTGACATAGCAGTCGGTATTTACAAAAACAGAATCGCCACAGAGAACACAGAGATAAACATTTACTGTCAGGAGCGCAGGCATGCGCGAACACTTGATATACGCTGAGCGTATTCGCGGACAACGTTCGCTCCTACAAGAATACAGGATAGTAACTGTTCTGATTTTCTCTGTGCCCTCTGTGGCAATCTTTTGAACTTAATCCTCATCAAGGATCCGCACTTCCGCGGAGCGCGCGTGCGCGGTCAGGCCTTCGCCGTGCGCCAGTATCGCCGCGGTCCGCCCGAGATCGCTCGCGCCCCGGGGTGTGCACTCGATCAGGCTCGAGCGCTTCTGGAAATCGTAGACGCCAAGCGGCGAGGAGAAGCGCGCGGTGCGTGATGTCGGCAGGACATGATTGGGACCGGCACAGTAATCGCCCAGCACCTCGGCCGTGTAACGCCCCATGAAGATGGCGCCGGCGTGGTGAATGCGTGATGCCATGGCCCGGGGTTCCGCGACCGACAATTCCAGGTGTTCGGGTGCGATCCGGTTCGCGATATCAACGGCCTCATCCATGTCCCGCACCCTGATCAGTGCGCCCTGCCCGGCCAGCGAGGCGCTGATAATGCCGGCGCGCGGCATGTCCGGCAGCAAACGTTCGATGCTCGCCTCCACACGCTCCAGAAAGTCGCCGTCGGGGCTGACCAGGATGGATTGTGCGTCCTCGTCATGCTCGGCCTGGGAGAACATATCCATCGCAATCCAGTCCGGATCGGTCCCGCCATCACAGATCACGAGAATTTCGGACGGGCCGGCAATCATGTCGATACCGACCTTGCCGAACACCATGCGCTTGGCACTCGCCACGTAGGCGTTGCCGGGTCCGACGATCTTGTCGACGGCCGGCACCGTCTGTGTGCCATAGGCAAGTGCAGCAACGGCCTGCGCACCGCCAATGGCGAATACCCGGTCGACGCCGGCAATGTGTGCCGCCGCCAGCACCATTTCATTGACCTGTCCTTCCGGTGTCGGTACGACCATCACCAGCTCACCCACACCGGCCACACTGGCGGGTATGGCATTCATCAGGACGGACGAGGGATAGGCGGCCTTGCCGCCCGGTACGTACAACCCGACCCGGTCCATCGGCGCAACCTGCTGTCCCAGCAGGGTGCCATCGGCCTCGGTATAGGACCAGGACTCCATTTTCTGGTGCGCGGCATAGGCACGAATGCGCTCACCCGCACGCTCGAGTGCGGTACGCTGCTCCGCCGCTATGCGTCCGAC
>JABDRC010000093.1 GCA_013041945.1 Halobacteria archaeon | reverse complement strand
GGACTGGATCCCCGCTTTCGCGGGGATGACGTACGATGATAATAAGCATGACTTTTTATTTGGAAATTCGTGGTAATTCCTTTCTTTATTCTCTGTGCCCTCTGTGTTCTCTGTGGCGGGTTTTTTTGGTTTATAACTTCCTGGAACAGCGCCTACAATTCCTTCACCGCCTGGATCAACTCGCCGACCATTGCCTGGCCGTCGCCGTACAGCATGCGGGTGTTGTCGGCGAAGAACAGGGCATTTTCCACGCCCGAGAAACCCTTGCCCTGGCCGCGCTTGATCACGATGACGTTCTTTGCCTGGTCCGCATTCAGGATCGGCATGCCGTAGATCGGACTGTCGGGGTTGGTGCGTGCAATCGGGTTGACCACATCGTTGGCGCCAATCACCAGCGCGACGTCCGTCTGCGGGAACGCCGGATTGATCTCGTCGAGGTCGTACAGCAGGTCGTAGGATACATTGGCCTCGGCCAGCAGCACGTTCATGTGACCCGGCATGCGACCGGCCACCGGGTGGATGGCGAACTTTACATCGACGCCGCGCGCGCGCAGCAGCTCGGTCAGCTCCTGGATCTTGTGCTGGGCCTGCGCCACGGCCATGCCGTAGCCGGGGATGATCACCACCCGTTCTGCGTAAGCCATCATGACACCGGCGTCGGTGGCGTCGATGGGCCGCATGCTGCCCTCCACCGCGCCTTCCCCGGCTTCCCCGGCACTGCCGAAGGCGCTGAACAGCACGTTGCCGATCGAGCGGTTCATGGCCTTTGCCATTAACTGTGTCAGCAGGGTGCCGGCGGAACCGACCACGGTCCCGGCGATGATCATGGCCGCGTTGTTGAGCACGAAGCCCTCGAAGGCAACGGCCAGGCCGGTCAGTGCATTGAACAGCGAAATCACCACCGGCATGTCGGCACCGCCGATCGGCAGCGTCATCATGACACCATAGGCCAGTGCCAGTACGAAGAACAGCAGCACCAGCGCGCCGGTGTACTCGCCCTGAATTACCAGCCAGGCCCCGAGTCCGGCGGCGGCGGCCAGCAGTGCGAGGTTGAACAGCTGCTGGCCGGGGAAGCGCAGCGGCTTGCGTGCCCAGCCCTGCAGCTTGGCGAAGGCGACCAGCGAGCCGGAAAACGATACCGAGCCGATCAACGCACCGGCGACGGCCAGTGTCATGAAAGTCGTCGAGTCGAAGTTGCCCCTGAGCAGTTCCACGGCAGCGATGGCGCCGGCCGCGCCGCCGCCCATGCCGTTGTAGAGCGCGATCATCTGCGGCATGTCGGTCATGGCGACCTTCTTGCCGGACCAGTAGGCGAGGCCGCCGCCGATGGCGATGGCGACCGTCATCAACAGGTAGTTTTCCATGCCGGGCCAGAAGAAGGTGATCAGCGTGGCCACCAGCATGCCGGCGCCGGCCCAGATGATGCCGCCGCGCGCCGTAACCGGTGAACTCATGCGCTTGAGGCCGAGGATGAACAGCACGGCAGAGGCGAAATAACTGATCTGGATGACGTTATCCATCAGTTAGCCTCCTTCTTCTTGCTGCTCTTGAACATCTCCAGCATGCGCTCGGTGACGACGTAACCGCCGACTGCATTGCCGGCCGCCAGCATCACGCCGAAAAAGCCGATGACCTGTTCAAGTGGGGTGTGTGCATGGCCCATCGCCACCATGGCGCCGACCAGCACGATGCCGTGCACGAAGTTCGAACCGGACATCAGCGGCGTGTGCAGGATGACCGGTACCCGGGCAATGATCTCGTAGCCGGTAAAGGCGGCAAGCATGAAGATGTAGAGTGCTGTCATACCGGCAATCATGACGGGTCTCCCTTTGAACCTTCCACGCGTTCGCAGGTGAGTCCGTGCTGGATCTTGCCAGCGCGCGTGAGTACGCTGTCTGTGACGATTTCGTCGTCCCAGTCCGGATCGATCTCTCCGTCGCGCACGATCAGGGAGAGGAAATTAAACAGGTTCTTGGCGTACATCTCGCTGGCATGGACCGGCATCATTCCCGGGACATTGAGCGGCCCGTAGATCATGACGAGTTCATGGCCGAAGGATTCGCCGGGTATGGTCAGCTCGCAATTGCCACCGCTGTAGGCGGCAAGATCGATGATGACGGAGCCGGGATTCATTTTTTCGACCATCGCGGTCGTGATGATCCTCGGTGCAGGCCGGCCGGGTACGGCCGCCGTGGAGATGATCGCGTCCGCCGCGGCCACGTGCCGTGCCAGTATCTCCATCTCCTGCTGTTTCTCTTCCGCGGAGAGTTCACGGGCATAACCGCCTTCGCCGACCGCATTGACCTTCACATCGACGAACTTCGCGCCAAGCGATTCGACCTGCTCGCGTGTTTCCGGACGCACATCGTAGGCTTCGACCATGGCGCCCAGGCGTTTCGACGTGGCTATGGCCTGCAGGCCGGCCACGCCGACCCCGATAACCAGTACCTTGGCCGGGCGGATGGTGCCGGCGGCAGTCGTCAGCATGGGGAAGAAGCGGGCGGTCAGGTTCGCTGCCATCAGGGCGGCCTTGTAACCGCCGATCGAGGCCTGCGACGACAGGGCATCCATGTTTTGCGCACGCGAGATCCGGGGAATGAGTTCCATGGCGAAGCCGGTAATCTTGCGGTCGCGCAGGGCACAGATACGGTCGTCGAATTCGTGCGGATGAAGAAAGCCGATGACGATGGTGTCTTCACGGAGCAGCGCCACATCCTCGGGCACCAGCGGGTTGACGGTCAGGAGGATATCCGCTTCGCCCAGCAGCGCGGCCCGGTCTTCGACGATCTCGGCCGAGGTATAGTCGCGGTCACGGTAGTAGGCGGCGCAGCCGGCGCCGGCCTGGATCCGGACCTCGACACCCTGTCTGGACAGTTGTTCGGCAACACTGGGAATCAGTGCGACCCGGCGTTCGCCCTCGGTGGTTTCATGCGGCACAGCAATGCGTATCGGCATAGCGATCTCCGATGCGACTTGTCGTGCTGTGAGCCCGGGGCAAGTACGGTTAAGTTTTCAGGATCAGTCAGTTAGCGAATCCGGGTGGATCGGCC
Organism: Halobacteria archaeon; assembly: GCA_013041945.1. Lineage (GTDB taxonomy): Bacteria > Pseudomonadota > Gammaproteobacteria > UBA9214 > UBA9214 > UBA9214. The sequence continues at coordinate 188 of JABDRC010000093.1, read as the reverse complement.
ACCGATTGATAGGTGAATATTAGCGTATCTTAATCAGTAAAAACAGTGCCGGCGCGCATAAAACCGGTTTTACGCACCCATCCCCATATTGATGTAGCCGGTCGGGCAGACCTCTGCGCAGATGTGGCAGCCGATGCAGCGGTCATAGTCGGTGTAGACGTAACGTCCCATGGTCGCGTGGTCCTTCG
>JABDRC010000080.1 GCA_013041945.1 Halobacteria archaeon | reverse complement strand
GGTGGTAAACTCGACCGCAGGAGCGGACCGCGTCCGCGATCTTGGCTCGTCAATAAGTTGCTCCACGCATGAAGACACTGTACAGCACCGACTCCGAGGTCCTCGAAACAGCCGCACGCTGGCTGGACGAGGGCCGGCGTGTAGCGCTGGTGACCGTGGCGAAGACCTGGGGATCGTCGCCGCGGCCGGCCGGCGCCCTGATGCTGATGGCAACAGACGGTGCCTTTGTCGGTTCGGTGTCGGGCGGCTGTGTGGAGGAAGACCTGGTCATGCGCTACCGGGCAGGGCAGCTCGGCGATGAGTATCCAACGCTGATCGATTACGGTATCGACCGTACACAGGCGACCCGGCTGGGCCTGCCCTGCGGAGGGCGGCTGGAACTGCTGGTCGAACTGCTCGACAGTGCGGCACCACTCCGGCAGCTGCTGGACGACATCAGGTCCGGGCAACTGGTGGCGCGACGCGTCTGCCTGAATACCGGCGAGGTCAGTCTGCACGCGGTGTCCGATGCCGCCGACGCATTTGCCTACCAGGCGGATACCCTGAGCAAGGTGTTCGGTCCGCGCTGGCAGTTGCTCTTGATCGGTGATGGCCAGCTGACCCGCTACGTCACGCAGCTTGCGCTGATGCTGGACTACCGTGTCATCATCTGCGACCCGCGCGATACAGCGGCCGCGGAACCGCTCCCGCAGGGTGTCGAGCGGGTGGGTATGATGCCCGACGAGGCCGTGCAGACCTGCGTGAATCATCCACGCAGTGTGGTCGTGGCGCTCACCCACGATCCGAAGCTCGATGACATGGCCCTGTTCGAGGCACTGAACTCGCAGGCGTTCTACGTCGGTGCGATCGGCTCGAAGCTGAACAGCGAGCGGCGTCGAGAACGCCTGCAGGCACTGGGCCTCACGGCCACACAACTGCAGCGCCTGCATGCGCCTGTCGGTCTGCCGATCGGCAGTCATGCCGCGCCCGAGATTGCACTGGCCATCATGGCCGAGGTCACCGCGCTGCGGAACCGGGCGACACAGGTCGCTGCACATCACCCCGCCGGCACATGAAAAAATCCTGTACCGGCATACTGCTGGCCGCCGGGCAAGGTACACGCTTCGGGAGCAACAAGCTGTTGCACCCGCTCGCGGACGGCACACCCATGGCCGTTGCCTGTGCGCGCAACCTGCGCCGTGTGCTGCTGCACTGCATTGCCGTGGTCAACGACAGGCACAGTGAGGTCGCACGCTTGCTGGCGGAAGCAGGCATGCAGGTGATTGCCAATCCGCGCGCGCGGGACGGCATGGGCACCAGCATTGCCTGCGGCGTGGCCGCCAGCCCGAATGCCGGTGGCTGGCTCATTGCACTGGCCGACATGCCCTGCATACCGGTGAGCGTGATAGAGGCCGTTACCGACCGCCTTGCGCAGGGTGGGGATATCGTTGCTCCCGTTTGCCAGGGACAGCGCGGTCATCCGGTTGGCTTTGCGGCACAGCATGCGCTGGCGCTGCGGTCCCTGCAGGCCGACCGCGGGGCGCGCGACATCATCGCGGCGCACCGCGACACGCTGGTACTGATCGAAACGCAGGATCGCGGTGTCCTGCACGACATCGATACACCCGCATCACCAGCCGACATCTAGGTTGCTGATAACATTACATTGACGCCCGATCCACGCACCGGTCATGGCGGCGCGCAGTTTTTTCAACTAACATCACTGCTGTCATATACACCCCCTCTCCCACAGGAAGAGGGTTGGATCACGCACTTATATGAAACTCGCGAATTCGTACAAGTCGGCTGGAGGGTGGTCATGCTGCAATTGAAAATCAACGGCCAGCAACATGCGCTGGATATCGATCCCGATACGCCGCTGTTGTGGGCACTGCGCGATCACCTGAACCTGCAGGGCACCAAGTACGGCTGCGGCATCGGCCTGTGCGGTTCCTGCACTGTGCATATCGACGACCGCGCCGTGCGTGCCTGCCTGGTGACGGTCGGTGAGGTTAGTGGCAAGGCCGTCACCACCATCGAGGGTCTTGCGTCGGGCAGCGGGCCGGTACAGCAGGCCTGGCGCGAGTTCGAGGTGCCGCAGTGCGGCTATTGTCAGCCGGGCATGATCATGGCGAGTGTTGCGCTGTTGCGCGAAAAGCCGTCGCCCACCGATGCCGACATCGATGCTGCCATCACCAATATATGTCGCTGCGGGACCTACAACCGCGTGCGCCGGGCCATCCACGCGGCCGCCAAAAAACAGGGGGCCGACGATGTCTGAGTCCTTCATACTGACCCGCCGCGCCTTCCTGGTACGCAGCACGGCCGTCGGTGCCGGACTGCTGCTGGGTTTTCACCTGCCGGCACGCCGCAAGCTGTCCGCGGCGCCCCTGTCCGGCGCAGACCCCGACCAGCCGGTTGCCGTCAATGCCTGGATCGAGGTCCACCCGGATGACAGCGTGCTCATACGCGTGGCGCGTTCCGAGATGGGGCAGGGTATCTTCACGGCATTACCCATGCTGGTGGCCGAGGAACTGGAGTGCGACTGGAACAGGGTGCGTGCTGAATACGCCTCGGCCAACGACAACCGGCGGCGTGACAATGTCTACCAGTCCATGAGTACCGGCGGCAGCCGTTCGGTGCGCGGCTCGCAGGATTACCTGCGCATGGCCGGCGCCGTCGCGCGCGAGATGCTGGTCACTGCCGCGGCCAAACGCTGGAACGTACCGTTTGACGAATGTCGTGCCGCGAACAGCGTGATTACCCATGGGCCGAGCGGGCGCACGCTGGGCTTCGGTGCGGTGGCTGCCGCGGCCGCGCAGCTCGAAGCCCCGGAAGAGGTGTTTCTCAAGGAGCCGGAGGAATGGCGGCTGCTGGGGACGCCGGTCAAGCGCCTGGATGTGCCGGACAAGATCGCGGGCAAGCCGGTATTTGGCACCGACGTGGATATGCCCGGCATGCTGCATGCCGCAATCCGCATCTGCCCCGTATTTGGCGGCAAACTGAAAAGCCATGACGCGGCCAGCATCGGCAAGCGGCCCGGCGTGGTAAAGGTAGTGGCGCTCGACGATGCCGTGGCAGTGGTGGCCGAGAGCTGGTGGCAGGCACAGCAGGCGCTGGAGGCGCTGCCGGTAACGTGGGACGAGGCGGGTAACGGCGCGGTCAGTGACGCCGACATCCGCGCCAGCCTCGAGGCGGGCCTGGCCACAGACGACGCCGTGGTGATGGCCGAACATGGCAAGCCGGATGCCGCCATGCAGGCGCCGGACAAGCAGATCGAGGCGACCTTCTACGCGCCGTATCTCGCGCATGCGACCATGGAACCGATGACCTGCACCGCGGCCGTGCACAAGGATGGCCGGGTCGAGGTCTGGGTGCCGACACAAAACGCCAGTGCCAGCCTGGATGCCGCGGCGCGCGCCGCGGGTGTCGACCCGCTGCAGGTCGAGGTGCACAACACCCAGCTTGGCGGCGGCTTCGGCCGGCGCGGCGCCAACCAGGAATTCACCGAGCAGGCCGTGCGCATCGCGCAGGCCGTCGGCCGCCCGGTCAAGCTGCTGTGGTCGCGCGA
>JABDRC010000077.1 GCA_013041945.1 Halobacteria archaeon | reverse complement strand
GCCTCGCTGAACACCAGGTTGCCGGCCGCGTAATCCCAGATGTTGGAACGGCCATGCAGGTAGAGATGGCAACGCCCGGCGGCCAGCCAGCACCAGTCGAGCGCCACGGAACCGAAGCTGCGTTGCGAGGCATACGGGATGTCCGTCACCAGCCGCGTGGCCAGTGCGGGTTCGAGACGCTTGAAATCGACCAGTGCCGTTGCCTGTTGCAGCGCCAGCCCCGAGTCAACCACCCGCAGCGGTTTGCCGTCCAGCCAGGCCCCGCCGCCGTGTTGTGCGCTGAAACATTCATCACGCACCGGATCGTAGACCAGTCCGAGTTCCACACGCCCGGACTGCAGCAGGGCAAGCGACACACAGTAGTAGGGAATGCCGCAGGCAAAATTACCGGTGCCGTCGAGCGGATCGAGGCACCAGACCGGCTTGCCCGATGCCAGCAGTGCCGCCTGTTCCTCTGCGTCCATTTCCTCGCCTAGGAACATCGTATCCGGCGACAGACCGCGCAGATAGTCGGCCATGCGCGACTGCATTGCGGTATCGGCCTCCGTCAGGACACTGCCATCGCGTTTGCGGTGGCGTTCAACGTGGGCGAACCGCGGTAACAGTTCCTCACGTGCGGCGGCCACGATACCACTCTGCAGTTCGGCCAACAGCGCGGGGATATCCATGGACACATCATAACGCAGTCCCGGCAGGTCGGGGGGCTGTTCAAGCCGACCGAACCGGGCTACGCTGATGTCATGCGACTACTGTCTTTCCTGCTGGGCATGTTGCTCTGCTACCTGGCCGCTGCAGACAACGCGTTGCCGCGACACACGCAGCAACTGACCGTCGATGGCGAGCCATGGCTGCTCGGGGTGCCGGCCGGCATGCAACTGGAAGTGCTGACGGACCAGCTGGATGCCCCGCGCCTGATCACCTTCATGCCCAACGGCGACCTGCTGAGCGGCTCCCGTTCCGGGCATATCTACCGTCTCGCGCCGCCCTACACGGATCCGCAGGTGCTGGTCTCGCTCGACGACTATCCACACAGTCTTGCCTGGCGCGCCGGCGAGCTGCTGATCGCCCGCACCGGCGGCCTGTATCGTGCACCCTACTCGCCCGGCCAGGAAATCATCCCCCGCGACAGCGTGGAACTGTTGCTGGCGCTGCCGGGGGGCGGCGGCCATAACAGCCGCAGCGTCGCCATCGGCTCCGACGGTCGCGTGTATGTCGCGCTTGGCATCACCGGCAACTGTTCGGACGAGTACCTGGACGACAGTTATGCGTTTGACGATCGCCGTGGCGGTGTGCTGGTGCTGGACGAGTCGGGCAAACAGCCCGTGTGGCGACCGTTTGCCGCGGGCCTGCGCAACCCGGTCGGCTTTGACTGGCACCCCGATACCGGCGTGCTCTATGCCAGCAACAACGGACCGGACCATCTCGGTTACGAGCAGCCGCCGGAATATTTTGCGCGGCTGTCGCCCGGTTCGTTTCATGGCATGCCCTGGTTCCAGTTCGACGGCCGGCGACTGCAACGTGATACCTGTATTCGCAAACCGCCCCCCAGACCGGCAACAGCCGTCAGCCTGCCGGCCGCGACCTTCCCGTCGCGCAATGCACCCATGGGTGTCGCCTTTGTCCCGCCAGCGGCCTGGGGCGGCCAGTACCGCGGCAACGCCATCGTGGCGCTGAAGGGATCGTGGGGTACGAAACCCGCAGGCCGCGCGTTCGGCGACCGCGCGACCCGGCGCCACCCTGCCCTGCTCATGGTCCGGTTCGAAGACGGCGAGGCAAAAGACGTGGTTGATCTCGTTACCGGTTTCCAGCGCGCGAACGGCGAACGACTGGCCCGGCCGGTAGGCGTGGCATTCGGCCCGGACGGTGCACTGTATTTCACCAGCGACTCGCACCTCGAAGGGCTGTTCCGCCTGCATCTGCGCAAACCCCTGAATTAACTGGCAGGTCCATCACAGGCCAGTCGAATCCCTGACTTCGACTGCCAGTCCGGTCGTTTGGTCATGCCTCATATAACCAATCGCCTGACGGCGGGAGACGACCTATCCGGACCTTACCCCCGTCATTGCGAGCGAAGCGAAGCAATCTCTTACCCGATATACTGTACCAGTCTGACCTGAAGAAGGTTCAGGCTGCCGATCGGCCCTGGCAGTCTGTTTTGTTATGTTCGCAATGGAATGAACAGGCAAGCGGCTGTTTACATACTTACAAACAGACCGGACGGTACTTTGTACACCGGGGTTACCAGCGATTTGCCAGGCAGGGTATGGCAACACAGGAACCATGTAACGAAAGGGTTCAGTACCAAATACAACCTGACAGGGCTTGTTTACTACGAACTATGCGAAGACATGTACCAGGCCATTTCGGGAGAGAAGCAAATCAAGGCGGGTTCGCGGAAAGCAAAAATCAGGTTGATTGAGCATACCAACCCGGTCTGGAAAGACCTTTATCCGGATATTTGCGGCTGAGTGAGATGCTGGAGATTGCTTCGCTGCGCTCGCAATGACGGACTATAGCTGGCCGCGCAGAATGAGCGCTTATGGCCGTTCTCGGTCCTTTGGACGTAGCCAGTATTAGTAATTAGTTAATGGCGACTACCGATGGCCAACAGTTCCAGCCTGCATTACCCTGCTGGCGCGATCCTGCGATCGCTATCAAAACCTGCAGCAGCCGGTTGCCCGTCTGGACGCAAACTTGCCACACTGACCCCTGCCGGATGATGCCGGCCATTGGTTAGTCACCGCTTTCTGCGGTTCAACGGCCGGGCGGACGCTACGGTACTTTCTTATTCAGTTTGCGGGAACAGGTCGCCGATGAATTGATCCGGCGTACGCTCGTAAATTCCGGCGGAGCGACGCAGGACGGCGGACAGCAATGCAATGCGACGGGTCTCGGCCAGGCTGTCGAGCAGCTCGGCCTGTATGCGGTTACAACACAGTCCGGAGCGGGTGCGCAGGTTTTCCGCCAGCACCGCCATGTCATTATCATCAGCAAGTAATTCGCCCAGCGCTTCGAGATCTGCGAGCGTGGTCAGCATCTCGCCCGGGGCCTGCTGCTCCAGCATGCGCAACTGGTGCCACAGGTACCTGGCCTCCAGGCGCAGGCCATGACTGTATTCCGTGTCCGGGTCCTGCTCGAGGGACTGCTGCAGTTCGCGGCCACGGCTGTAGACATCCTGAACCGAGGATTTCAGCATGGTGCGCGTCAGTTTCACCCGGTCGGTGCGGTCCAGAAACAGTTCGAGCTGGACAAAGGCCGACTCGAGTTCCTTCATATCCAGTCGTTCCCGGTATGCCTCCATTGCCTGCACATGCCGGTTCTGCAGGGCCTGCCGGACCGTCTGCAATTCCTCGGTGTTGAGAAATGGCCGGTAATGATCGGTGAGGCAGTCGAAGGTCTCGACCATGACGGCGCTCTCGCGCATATCTTTGATTTCAGTGGAGAATTCTTCAAGCGCACGATCGCTGCGCCGGAATACCGCGCTCTTCATCGCCGGCCGGGTGAAGCGCAGCACGGCCCGCAGCTTTTCGATACAGGTGCGGATCTCCTGCACGGCGGTGTCGGCATCGAGCGATTCGTCATTGAAAATGCCGATAATGCGCGCGCGCAGCTCGAGATTGATCCGCCGTATGGCGTTTCCGGCCGACTCGCCTTTTTTAAGGTTAAACTCCATCGTACTCCGGCAGGCTGCTATCCAGACTGATTGCAGTTCATATCGACCATTCCGCGGTAATTTGTAGCGAAATGTGACCGAATACCGCCGGTGACGGGTGAAATTCCCGGATTCAGGTGCCCTTGCGCCCCGCTTCGCCCTCCAGCTGGCGGCGCAGTTCGTCGAAGTGCTTGCGCTCCTCCGCGCGCACCTCGGGGTAATGCATGTTCAGCGACTGCATGGCGCGCACCACGATATCCGCCACCGTCATGCGCATGTAGGACTTGCTGTCGGCGGGTATCGCATACCACGGCGCCCAGGGCCGGGACGTCTCGCGCACGGCGGTCTCGAAGGCCTCCATGTAGGTGTCCCAGTAGCCGCGCTCGCGCATGTCGCCGGTGGAAAATTTCCAGTTCTTCTCCGGCTCATTGAGCCGGTCGAGGAAGCGCTGGCCCTGCTCCTCGCGCGAGACATTGAGCCAGAATTTGAGGATCACCGTGCCATTCTGTGCCAGGTGTTTTTCGTGATCACGGATGGATGCGTAACGATCCTGCCAGATATTGTCGAGGTCCATATCGACCGGCAGCTGCTGCCCCCCCAGATATTCAGGATGCACCCGTACGACCAGGACTTCCTCGTAGTAGCTGCGGTTAAAGACACCGATGCGACCGCGCTCCGGCAAACGCCGGCTGCTGCGCCAGAGAAAATCATGGTCCAGTTCCTCGGCCGAGGGCTGCTTGAAGGAAAACACCTGGCAGCCGGCCGGATTGACGCCCTGCAGGATCGAGCGGATGGTGCTGTCCTTGCCGGCGGCATCCATGCCCTGGAAGACCAGCAGCAGGGCGTGCCGGTCATGGGCATAGAAGATGCGCTGCAAGCGGTCGAGCTCCGCAACCTGCCCGGCGAGTATGTCCCGGCGCGCCTGCTTGCCGGGGGCGTCATCCGGACGTTTGGTGCTGACATCCTGTCGGGTGAATGATCCGTCAAACGCTACCCGCCAGGGGCTCTCCGGTGGCTCGAACATGGTTATATCCTGTCGCTGTACAGTTTTTCTAAACTACCATAAATCGCTATCCGGCTCATGGCGGTGCACAGGCCGCCCGGGAACCCGTCATTCCTGTACAGAATCCCGCCGGACATATGCGGGTGTTCTACACTAGTAGCAGGTCCCAAGCATTGCCGGCGCAGCGCCGGGAGGAGCAACCGATGGAAACACCAGTGATCAGCGACGGCTGGGAGCGCCTGTCCAATGGCTTCGATGTCGAATTCAGGCA
>JABDRC010000075.1 GCA_013041945.1 Halobacteria archaeon | reverse complement strand
GCCAGGCGCGGGGTGCGACCCGAGCGGCCCATGGTCAGCCGTGTCAGCAGACGCCTGGCCGGCGGCAGCAGGTCGAGCGCCAGCATGCCCGCACTGCGCACCGCGCCCAGTGCGGGCAGCGGCAAGGTGAACAGGCGTGCAAGACCATCGGTAAACAGCGTGACATTCCTGTGGTCGCGCTGCCGCCATTCGCCGTAGCGCGACAGCACCGCTGCCGCGCCGATGTCCTCGCCCCTGCGTCCTGCATCGACCAGCACCTCGGCAAGCACCGCGATATCGCGCGCACCGAGGTTGAAACCCTGTCCGGCAACCGGGTGCAGTGTGTGCACGGCATTGCCCACGAGGGCCAGCCGGTCGGCCACGGAGGCCGTCGCGCTCACCAGTCGCAACGGCCAGGCCTGGCGCCTGCCGACCCGCTCCAGCCGGCCGAGCCGCTGACCGAAACGTTCCTGAAGCTGCGCAAGAAACATGTCGTCATCCAGCGCCATCACGGCATCCGCCTGGTCCGTTGCAACCGTCCACACCACAGCACAGCGCTGCTCGCTCATGGGCAACAGCGCAACCGGCCCCTCCGGTGTGAAGCGTTCATAGGCAACATGGTTATGCGGCAACTGGGGCGTCACGTTGGACACGATCGCCGTCTGCCGGTAGTCCGTCTCGCGACAACCGATGCCGGCCTGCTCGCGCAGGGTCGAGTCCGCGCCGTCGGCCGCCACCAGCAGCGGCGCCTGCAAGCCGGTTGTATCGTCGCCCCGGGAGACCTGCACACTCACCGATGTGCCGGAATGCACCACCCCGGTCAGTGCAGCCGGGCAGTAGACATCGATGTCGTCGGCGCGGGCAACGGCCGCATCCAGCACCACGCCGATCGCACGCGCCGGGACCACGTAACCGATGGCCGGCAGACCCTCGGATTCACGATCCATGCGCACCATGCCCGGCCGGCCCCGGTCCGAAACATGGATGCTGTGGATGGCGGTGGCCGCTTCGGCCAGTTCGTCCCAGAGCCCGAGCCCGTCGAAGATGCGCCGGGTACCCCATGCCAGCGCGATGGCACGCTCGTCATAACCCGCTTCTTCCCTGGCCTTGCGGCGTGTCGCCTCGACCACGGCAATACGCATACCCTGGCCGGACAGGGCACACGCCAGGGCGGCCCCGACCATGCCGCCGCCGTTGATGATGACATCGTATTGCTTCATGAGACCGGACAGGACATGGCGGCATCAGGCTGCCGCCATCAATGCCTCGATTTCGGCCACCGTCTTCGGTGCGGCCTCGGTCAGTACTTCAGGGGCATCCCGGGTCACGAGCACATCGTCCTCGATGCGGATACCGATGTTCCACCACTTTTTCGCCACGCCGCGACTGCCGGCCGGGATATACAGACCGGGCTCGACGGTCAGTACCATGCCCGGCTCGAGCACCCGCCATTCACCGCCGACCTTGTAATCGCCGACGTCGTGGACATCCATGCCAAGCCAGTGGCCGGTGCGGTGCATGTAGAAGCGCCGGTAGGCATCTTTCCTGATGAGGTCGGCCAGCCGGCCCTTGAGGATGCCGAGCTTGAGCAGGCCGCGCGTCAGCGTCCTGACCGCAGCGACATGCGGGGCATTCCAGTGATTGCCCGCCCGCACCTGCCTGATAGCGGCCTTCTGGGCTGCCAGCACAACGTCATACAGGTCCTTCTGGGCCGCGGAGAAACTTCCGTTGACCGGGAACGTCCGTGTGATATCGGATGCGTAGCAGTCATATTCCGCACCGGCATCGATCAGTAGCAGTTCGCCATCCTCGAGCCGGTCGCTGTTGCGCGTGTAGTGCAGGATGCAGCCGTTTTCGCCACCGCCGACGATGCTCGGGTAGGCCGGCACCATGCCGGCGCGGCGAAATTCATGCAGCAGTTCGGCCTCGATCTCGTATTCATACATACCCGGACGGCAGGCCTGCATGGCACGAATGTGCCCGCTGCACGCCACCTTTGCCGCCTTGCGCATGGCCCTCACCTCGGCACGGTTCTTGTACAGACGCATGTCATGCAGCAGGTGCTCGAGGGCAATGAACTTGTCCGGCGTCCGGGCACCGCGGCGGTTACCCTCGCGTATACGGCGCACCCATTCCATGACGCTCTTGTCGAATTCAGGCCGTGCGCCCATGGTGTAAAAGACCTGTTCCCGGTCTTCCATGAGGCCCGGCAGGATGTCATCGATATCGGTAATGGGGAAGGCATCGTCGGCGCCATAGTCGTCAACGGCACCTTCCGTGCCGGCCCGGGGACCGACCCAGGTTTCCATGGAGGGATCACGCTCGCGACAGAACAGCAGGAACTCGCCATGCGATCGGCCGGGTATCAGCACGGCCACGGCCTCCGGCTCGCTGAAACCGGTCAGGTAATAAAAATCGCTGTCGGCCCGGTACGGAAACTCGACATCCCGGTTTCGCACCAGCTCCGGCGTGGTCGGTACGATCGCAATCGAGTCCTTGCCCATGAGGCGCATCAGCTGTTTGCGACGGCGACTGAATTCAGTCTGGGTAATCATGTCACATCCTGTCTATTGCAATCTCGACGAGGCCGGCACGGCCTGCAGTTCCTGGTAAAGCAGCAGCACGCTGATACGGAGGTACTCGACGATTTCCGCATAGGCGACCTCGTCATCCTCGTCCGGCGCCTCTACTACAAATCCCGCATGTGAAATATCGTAAAAGTCCTTCATGACTTCATCAACCATCCCGGTTGTGGCGGCACCCTGCCGCACACCGCCCAGGGCCAGGCCATAGAGAAAGCCCTCGCACCACTCAGCCAGGGCCCGCGTGCGCACCGGAAGGGGTGCACTATCTGCCGGTAGCAGCGCATCAAAACCCAGGGTTTCGTCATTGAACTCGCCCAGTATATCGTTCTGCAGGCCATCCAGCAGTTCACGACATTCCTCTGCCGCAACGCTCCGGGTGTTTTCGGCACCAAGCAGGTGCTCGAGCCAGAGATCCGGCGCACTCCGCCCGCCGGCCGTAACCGTGCCGCATAACAGTCCGTGCGCTTCCGCCGCACCACTGTCCGCCGCGGCCGCCAGCAGTATTTTCTCGAGCATCTCGTAGTTAGCGGATTTCTGTGTCACTGCACTACCCCTTGATCTTTATATGATTGATTATCGCACAGTCTCATACATTTCCCGCTGCATGCCAAATTTGTCCGCTGCATGAGCGATCTGCAGATTAGTCAATATTGACCAACCCGGATAACCGCACTATATTTGGCCGCATGTCAAAGAAGATAAAACCAGTCGTCGAGGAGGAACTTGCCTACCTCGAGGAGAAGGTCGATTCCCTCGTCACGGTTGTCGAGCAACTCATGAAAGAGAACCGCTCGCTGCGCACACAGCAGGAAACCCTCACCACGGAACGGGCCGGCCTGCTGGAAAAGCATGACCAGGTACGCAACCGGGTCGACGCCATCGTCACCCGCCTCAAATCACTGGAGACCGGCGCATGAGCACCGATGCCGTCAAGGTAAAGATCCTCGACAAGGAATACCTGGTGGCCTGTCCGCCCGAAGAGGAACGCGCACTGCAGGCATCCGCCCGGCACCTCAGCGAAAAGATGACTGAAATCCGCAAGACCGGCAAGGTCGTCGGCGTTGACCGTATCGCGGTAATGGCTGGCCTGAATATCGCGCACGAGGCCATCGAGTCGGGAATCGGCCCCGGCGCTGATATGTCCTATGATGCGGGCAACCGTCTGAAGAAGCTGAACAAGAAAATTGACAAGGCCCTTGCGCAGTACCGGCAAGCCGAATTCAACTAGCCGTCGCACGCCACCCGAACCGAGGCATGTAAAGCAAACCGGATATTGACCGATTTAGTCTGGGCATCCCCTGCTGTGTACGAGAGTGGCTTAGATCTCCTTGAGCCTAATCACCAATCCAGGGGACCAATGCTGATACTGTGTGCATGTCCGCCACGTACGGAAAGCCTTATGTATCACTGCCGTCCCCGTCTTGAACCTCTGGTTCAAGGGCAACAGCCGCAACGGCACAAGTGGAGGATGCCCCTCTCTATAACCTGTCACGGTATCGCGCATGGCTGACCGACAGGCATTGCGCCAGGCAATCCGCGACCGGCGCCGGGCGATTCCGGCCGCAACCGCGGAAAGATTTGCACATCGCCTGGCAAAAAACGCGCGCCATTACCCCTTTCTGCTGAACAGCCGGCATATCGCGGGGTTCCTGCCCGCTGATGGTGAAATGGACCCCCTGCCCCTGATGCAGCATCTGTGGTCGCTGGGAAAAAGGATCTACCTGCCGGTACTGGTTCCCTTCAAGGGCGACCATCTCTGGTTCGCACGGTTCGAGCCGGGCGATGAACTGGTTTACAACCGTTACGGTATCCTCGAGCCGGTCCGCCGGGACCTGATCAAGGCCACCGCCCTGGACCTGGTACTTACCCCGCTCGTCGCCTTCGATACCCGCGGACACCGCATCGGCATGGGTGGCGGTTATTATGACCGCAGCTTCGCGTTCCTGCAGCGGCGCACGCACTGGCGCAAGCCGCGGCTGCTGGGCATTGCCTACGAACTGCAGAAACAGCGCGCGATCGGTGTCGATCACTGGGACATCCCGCTGGACGCCATCGTGACCGAGTATGCGCTTTATACTGCCGGCAAATAACCGGATGACGCTCTGCAACAAGCAGTTTGCTTCCGGGTATCCGGAATTTTCCCGTTATTGCGAGCACGATGCACATGGACAAGGCTGCGAAGCGGCCTTGTAGTTCCTGCCGCGGGAGGCAGGCAGCCGGAAACGGCCGGCGTGGCAATCTTCGTCACGAGGACTCCAGAGGAGCCGTGGTGATCTTTGCGATCCTTTCGCTTCGCTCCCGACACTGTAGCGGATTGCTTCGTCGCGTTGCTCCTAGCAATGACGACATCCATTATTTGTATCTTTTTTGCAACAAACAGAGGTGATCGAATGGGTTACTGGTTAATGAAATCGGAACCGGATGTGTTCGGTGTCGACGACCTGATGAAGGCTCCCGGCAAGACCGAACCCTGGGATGGTGTACGCAACTACCAGGCACGGAACATGATGCGCGATGAAATGAAAAAGGGTGACCAGGTGTTTTTTTATCATTCAAACTGCAAGGAGCCGGGTATCGCGGGCATTATGAAAATAGTCCGCGAGGGTTATCCGGACCATACGGCCTTCGATCGCAACGAGAAATATTTTGATGCCAAAAGCGATCCCGACAACCCGCGCTGGTACATGGTCGACGTGAAACATGTACGCAAACTGAAACGTGTCATTACACTGACCGAACTGAAATCACACCCGCAACTGGCCGGCCTTCAACTGGTACGACGCGGTAACCGCCTCTCCATCATGCCGGTATCGAAAAAACAGTGGGACTTCATCCTTTCCCTGGAATGACCAACCGTTGCATGCACTTCATACAGTGTCGGTAAATTTCACACACCAACCTCCACGACCCGCAATGTGAATCTCTTAAGTTACTGTTTATAAAATACTAACGCGTCTGTTACACAAACAGGAAACATATACCTGCCTGCCTTGAATTACTCGCAAAGTGTTAACTATCCCGTAATAAAGTGACGCATTGCGTCACCTTTGCAACCTGCCCTGCATTCGACAGCGATAACCGTCGCTAATCACCGCACGCAAAACATAAGCAGTACACCGGGCGCACAGCTCGCACCAACGATGGCTGCACATGCAAAATTCATCTGCACCCGCATGCATGCACAACGCATCATGCAACGATGCAAAACATCCCGGTAAAAATTTGCTAAAAAAAAGTTTGCAGAGTTACTAAACATCGTTTCAAAACGGTCGATAGCAGTTTGAATATCAATAACAAAAAACTGGTAATTTGTAATTAGTTGTTTATACTCAGCTTGGGCAATTTAAATGCAATGGAGGTTTGGTATGGCTGCAAAGAAGAAAGCCACTAGGAAGAAGACCACCGCAAGGCGGAAAACCACTGCAAGACGTAAGACCACCGCTAAGCGGAAAACGACGACGAAGCGGAAGAAGGCCGCTCCGAAGCGCAGGAAGGTAACGCGCAAGAAGAAGGCCGCTCCGAAGCGTAGAAAGAAAGTTACGCGGAAGAAAAAGGCCGCTCCGAAGCGCAGAAAGAAGGTAACGCGCAAGAAGAAGGCCGCTCCGAAGCGTAGGAAGGTTACGCGGAAGAGGAAGGCCGCTCCGAAGCGCAGAAAGGCGGCTCCCAAGCGTAGGAAGACCACGCGCAGGCGCTGATAATCGTCGCACTTGACGATAAAAAGCCCGGGCAGTGCCCGGGCTTTTTTTATGGTATTTACAGGGTTTTATCGCGCCTGCAAGGCGCTCCTACAGAATTACCAATTGTGCAGGAACGCCTTTGCTTACATGGATGTAGGTACATCGCGTAGCGCAGGGATGGCCGTTCCCGTACATCCATGTACTCCACGGCACTTGAACATCCTGTCCATCGCGCGTGAGCGATGCAAGCGCGATCCGCTTAACCTTCAGTCATTCCCCAGGAACAGGTTATAGGCAGGGTTGTCGGTTTCTTCACGGTACACGTATCCCAGCTTGTCCAGCGATGCCCTAAACGCCTTGCGGCTCTGCCGCGGCACCTGTATGCCGACCAGCACGCGCCCGTAGTCGGCACCGTGGTTGCGGTAGTGAAACAGGCTGATGTTCCAGCGCTTGCCCATGGAGGACAGGAACCCGAGCAGGGCCCCCGGCCGCTCGGGAAACTGGAACCGGTAGAGCAGCTCGTCCTTCAGCCCCGGGACGCGCCCGCCGACCATGTGACGAATGTGCAGCTTGGCGAGTTCACTTTCCGTCAGGTCCTCGACCGGGTAACCGTCCTTGCGCAGGGTATCCACCAGCTCCAGGCGTTCCTCTTCACCATCCCGTAACTGGATACCGGCGAACACGTGCGCCCGGCGTGCGTCCGCATAGCGGTAATTGAACTCGGTAATACCGCGCCGGCCAATGACCCGGCAGAATCGCCGGAAACTTCCCGGCTCCTCGTCAATGGTCACCGCCAGCAGGGCCTCGCGCTGTTCGCCGATTTCTGCACGTTCAGCCACGTGCCGCAAACGGTCGAAGTTGATATTCGAACCGCTGTTTATCGCGACCAGCGACTGTCCCTGAATACCCTCGGCCTCGACGTATTTCTTGATCCCGGCAACCGCCAGCGCGCCGGCCGGCTCGACCACCGAGCGGCAGTCGTCGAAGATATCCTTCATGGCGGCACAGATCTCGTCCGTGGTCACGGTAATGATATCGTCGACATGAGCCCGGGCGATCCGGTAGTTTTCCTTGCCGGCCTGGCGTACGGCCACACCGTCGGCAAAGATACCGACCTGTTTGAGCTTGATGCGCCTGCCGCGCCGCAGGGCCTCGTACATGCAGGGCGCCTCGTCCGGCTCGACGCCGATCACCTTCACCGACGGTCGCAGCGACTTGACCGCGGCCGCGACCCCGGCGAGCAGCCCGCCACCCCCGACCGGTATGAAGATGGCATGGATATCGTCCTCGTGCTGGTCCAGGATCTCCAGGCCGACGGTGCCCTGCCCGGCAATGGTCAGCGGGTCATCGTAGGGATGGATAAACGCCATGCCCTTTTCTTCGGCATGCGCTGTCGCCCAGGCACAGGCATCATCATAGGCATCGCCGACCAGCTTGATGCTGGCGCCATAATCCCTGACCGCCTCGATCTTGATGGAGGGTGTGGTCTGCGGCATGACGATCAGCGCCTTGATGCCCAGTTTGCGGGCCGCCAGCGCAACACCCTGCGCGTGGTTGCCCGCCGAGGCCGCGATGACACCCGCCTTGCGCTCTTCTTCCGGAAGCCCGGAAATCTTGTTATAGGCACCGCGGTTCTTGAAGGAGTGGACCGGCTGCATATCCTCGCGCTTCATCCACACCGGATTGCCCAGCCGCCGCGTCAGGCGCTCGGCGACGACCAGGGGGGTCACCTCGGCAACATCATAGACGCGCGATTCACGAATCAGCTTCAGATAGCGTTTCAGCA
Organism: Halobacteria archaeon; assembly: GCA_013041945.1. Lineage (GTDB taxonomy): Bacteria > Pseudomonadota > Gammaproteobacteria > UBA9214 > UBA9214 > UBA9214. The sequence goes on along the minus strand of JABDRC010000075.1, from coordinate 3,460 downwards.
TGGGAATGAAGATACAAGATATATATGAACAGTGACAAGTAACAAATCGCAAGTAACCAGTTACTGGTATTACGTGCCTCGCTACTGGCTACTTTCTACTTTCCACTCTTGATTCAAACTGCGTTATCATTCTGAAAACAAGTAAATGATGGAGCAACAGGATGACCCAGGACGAACTGAAGAAAATGGTCGCCGAGGCGGCACTCGAATATGTTGTCCCCGGCACCGTCATCGGTATCGGCACCGGCTCGACCGCCAATCACTTTATCGATTGCCTGGCGGGCATCAAGGGCAAGATCGATGGCACGGTGGCAAGCTCGAACGCGAGCGCCGAACGCCTGGCCGCGCATGGCATCCCGGTGCTGGATCTGAATGCGGCCGGCGAACTGTCCGTCTACGTCGACGGTGCCGACGAATCGAACCATTACCTGCACCTGATCAAGGGCGGCGGCGGCGCACTGACACGGGAGAAGATCGTGGCCGCCTGTGCGGAAAAGTTCGTCTGTATTGCCGACGGCAGCAAACTGGTCGATGTGCTGGGGAAGTTCCCGCTGCCCGTGGAAGTCATCCCCATGGCACGCAGCATGGTAGCGCGTGAACTGGTCAAGCACGGCGGGCAGCCGGTCTACCGGGAAGGTTTCGTCACCGACAACGGCAACGACATTCTCGATGTGCACAACCTGGAAATCATGGAACCGGCGAAACTCGAGCAGGATCTGAACAACATTCCCGGCGTGGTCACCAACGGCCTGTTTGCCCTGCGCCCGGCCGATGTCCTGCTACTGGGCACCGAGGACGGGGTGAAGAAGATCACATAAACCAGTTGAGACAGCTGCGGAAGCGATTCACAGGCACGATTCCTGCGTTGCCATCCCCGCGCAGCCTGTCCCCGTGGAGGCGTGGGTCTGGGAGCAGCCCGCGCATCCCGCCCAACAAACCCGTCATTCCCGCCTGCGCGGGAATGACAACAAGTGGGATGTCACGTCTGCAAGACCGATCTCGCGCCTGCGCGGGGACTGGCCGAACTAGTGTTTTGCCCCGGTCGGGCGCCCGGCACCTAAATCCCAGATCCGCACGGTCGCATCATCGCTGGTCGTCGCCAGGTAGCGGCCATCTGCTGAAACCGAAATGTCAGCACCACATAAATCGTGTCGCTGAAAGCGGCGTAAGGTTGCGCCTGTCACCGGGTCCAGAAAGTACACCGCACTGTCCGTCTGGCGACTGATGCTGGCCAGCGTGGCGCCGTCGGGCAGGTACTTGATCGAGCGGATGATGCCGCGATGCCGGGTCGGCAGTGTTTGCAGCGTGGTATCGGCCAGCTGCCAGCGATAGAGGCGAAACCAGCTGCCACCCATCAACCACTGCCCGTCCGGTGAAAAGGCCAGCGTCCAGGCATCGGTCGGTGGATCCTCGAGCCGGCGCACCGGCGCGTGTTCCGACCAGGTGAATACCGCGCCATCGCTGCCGCTGGAGGCATAGCGCTCGCCACCGGGTGCGATGGCAACGGTCTTTACACTGCCCCGGTGCAGGACTTGTGTTTGCAGCCGTGAGAAATCCGACAGGCGCCAAAGCCGCACACTGCCGTCAGCATGCCCGGTCAACAGGCGATCAGCCGGTTCCAGGGCCGTCATATGGGTGATGGGTGCCGGCGATTCGACCTGGCCAAGCAGTTGACCATTGATTGACCACGTCGCGATTCGTCTGTCGAAGCCGGCCGTGACCAGCCGCTGGCCGGCGTCGGTAAATACCATGCCATTCACCGTATCCGCATGCGCCTGCCAGGCGTGTCCCGGCGAGCCATCCGGCATGCGCCACAGCCGCACCGTGCCTTCCCAGCCACCGGAGGCAAGCAGGTCACCCGACGGGCTGAACGCCACCACGCTGCCGCCGCTGTGGGCCTGTGCGTTGATGATGGCCGGCGCCTCACCGACCGGCCGCATGCTGCAGGCCACCATCGACAGCAGCATAGTTACCGCCAGGAATTTACCCACATAGCGTTTCATTTACATATTGCCTGCAGTTCGCCACCAGGATGGCCTGCGCCAGTTGATGCACCTGCAGGAACGTCGACATACGCGAACCAACACGGGTCAGAGCAGAATCGCGGACAACGTCCACTCCTACCACAAAAGATGCGCCAGCGGAGCATTGTAAAAAAAACGGGGCCCGCAGGCCCCGTTTTCGTTCCAGCCTGTACAGCTAATCGATCAGAACTTGTGCTTGATGCCAAGCGCGGTTTTGTCGTCCTCGCCGCCGCCGGCACCGACATTGCTACAGGCAGACAAGGTCGCATTCGCACCGGCATCACAGTCAATCTGGCTGTGACCGGCATAAACCATGGTGCGCTTGCTCAGGTTATGGCTGACGGCCAGTGTCCAGCTGGTGAGGTCGTGGCTGGATGTGTCGTCCTCGGTCTTGCCGAATCCCAGGTACATATCGATTCCGAGCAGCGAGACGGTACCGGCAACATGCCAGGCCGTTTCTTCGTCGGTACTTGAGTTCTGGTAATCTTCATACTGCCCCATCACACCGAATATGTCGCCGCTGTATTTACCACCGACCTTCCAGGCATCCCTTTCACCAAACGGGCTGGCTGTACTGCCATCATTGGTCATGTAGTCGGCAAACGCCAGGATACCGCCGTTGGAGTAGCTGGCACCGATACCGTACGGGTTGTCATCTTCACCGTCTGTCTCGTCGCTGTCCAGCGTGTAGTGGGCGCCTACCTTGAAGCCGTTGAAGTCCGGGCTGTCATAACGGAAGGTGTTGTCGGCACGGCCTTGCAACTCTTCGCCGGCACTGCTGTGGTAACCGCTCTGCAGTCCACGATCACGTCCCTGCAATGCCGTACGGTAAAGCGGATCGATCATCGCACCATGCGACTTGTAGACCGTCGAGATGGTGCCGATCCGTACCTTGCCGAAACCACCGCCCAGGCCGACCCACTGGTCGCGGTCGGTGATGGAACCGGAGGAGTTTCTATTGACGGCATCGTACTGAAAATCAATTTTGAAGATGGCCTTCAGGCCGTTACCCAGGTCTTCGCTGCCCTTGAAGCCCACGGAGCAAGTGGTACAGCTAAATACGGTATCGTCGGAACCCCCATCCTGATCAAAACCTATATAGCTGACGTCGATATGACCCATCACCGAGACATCGGCTGCAGCAGGGTTTACGCTGCCTGCCAGTGCAGCGCCGACCAAAGCCGGCAACAGTTTCTTGTTCATTTATCCTCCGTGCGCCTCAACAAGGCCCGCCTGGTGTTATGACCAGTCTGATATAAGTAAAAATACCGCGATAATCTTAACTCTTCGCGCTCAAAAAGCAACATGATTCTGATGAAGGCGGTCACTACATTTCCGCCAGTACACTGCAATACCAGTCACATAAGGATGATTTAATGCCAGACAATCCTGTGTGGTGACCGGAAAAAGAAACGGGGCCCGCAGGCCCCGTTTCC
>JABDRC010000061.1 GCA_013041945.1 Halobacteria archaeon | reverse complement strand
TGTGTAGCATGCTGATATGCACCATACCAAGGAGAAGGGCGACCTGGGTGTTTTGAAGGCTCAGCTCGATTTATTCGAGCAAGGATTTGTAATTCTGAATCCCGTAACCGAGCATGCTCCATTTGATCTGGTTGCATATGACAATGGAGTTTTCAGGAGGGTACAGGTTAAATACAAGTCCGTGGATAAGACAGGCGGTATAACTGTTCATTTCCGTTCCTGCTGGGCGGACAAGAACGGAACACATATACGCAAGATCAATAAAGACGAGATAGACCTTTATTGCATCTATTGTCCTGACACGGATGAATGTTATTACCTGGCTCCAAATGAATATAAAAGTTCGGTCACGCTGAGGGTAGAAACATCCAAGAATAATCAGTCAAGGAATGTCAGGATGGCGGCTGATTATCGAAGGGTTCCGTAGAGACTATACGTGTGGCGCCTGAGATGGCGAAGAGATAGTCCAGACCACAAACCCGTACGGGGCGCCGAAAGGCGTAGCTGGTAAGCTAAGCCGACGGTTGCAGGTTCGAATCCTGCCGGGCGCGCCAAACAGGATTGGCGGAAGCAGCAGGCAGGCATTTTTTATGGTGGGCGTAGCTCAGTTGGTAGAGCCCTGGATTGTGATTCCAGTCGTCGTGGGTTCGAGTCCCATCGTCCACCCCAAACACCCGGTCACATGCCGGCGGGGTCGCTTGAACGACCCTGTCGGCTGTGGTCCAATACCGCGCTTTCGGGCCGTTAGCTCAATTGGCAGAGCAGTGGACTCTTAATCCATTGGTTGTAGGTTCGATTCCTACACGGCCCACCAGATTCCACCCGTGCAATGCACGGGTTTTTTAATGCCGCAACCGCCCGTCCGGCAAGGATGTCAGCGCCTTGCGGCAGGCGTTAAACAGGGGTGCGCAAAACGGGTTTAAGTAGTTATAATTCAATACCTAACAGGCTGGCATCCGGTAACGCATAACAGCAGGCCAAGCGAGAGTGGCGGAATTGGTAGACGCGCTGGTTTTAGGTACCAGTGGGGCAACCCGTGAGAGTTCGAGTCTCTCCTTTCGCACCAGCCTTGTTGATCGCAGGACTGTTAAACTCACAGGCCTGTTCAACACCGGCGACATTGTCAGGGTGCCAAAAATCAACGTAGAGGCCATGAGATGGAAGTTTCAGTAGAAAATACCGGGGGGCTGGCCCGCCGCATGACCGTGCAGGTCCCCGCGGACCGCGTCGACCAGGAGGTCAGGTCCAGGCTGCAGTCCCTGGTGCACACGGTACGCCTCGATGGCTTCCGGCCGGGCAAGGTGCCGCTGAAGGTCATCGAGCAGAAGTTCGGCAGCCGGGTACGCCTGGAAGTCATCGACCAGTTGGTGAACTCGACCATGCAGGAGGCGCTGACCCGGGAAAGTATCCGCCCGGCGAGCGATCCGAGTGTCGAGCCGAAGGACTCCCGGCCAGGCGAGCCGCTGGAATACACCGCCACGTTCGAGGTCTATCCCGAACTCGAGGGCGACGTCCAGTACACGTTCACGGTCAGGCGCCCGGTCGTCGAAATCGGCCAGGACGATATCGACGGGATGCTGGACAACCTGCGCCGTCAGCGTGCCACCTGGAACACGGTCGAGCGCCCGGCCGCCGATGGTGATCAGATCACCATCGATTTCGAGGGCACGGTTGACGGTAAGGCATTCACCGGCAACCAGGCCGAGAAGCTGCCGCTGGTGCTTGGATCGGGCAGCATGATACCCGGCTTCGAAGAGCAGCTGACGGGCGTTGCGGCCGGGGACACAAAAGATATCGAGGTCACCTTTCCCGCTGACTACCCGTCTGCCGAGGTGGCCGGCAAAACAGCCAGGTTCAGTGTCAAGGTCAATGGCGTCGCCGAAATGGCGCTGCCCGAACTGGATGACGCGTTTGCTGCGGCCTTCGGTATTGCGGCAGGCGGGATGGACGGTTTGCGGGAGGAAGTCACCAACAACATGAAGCGCGAGCTCAAGGGGCTGGTCGCATCACGACTCAAGAGCCAGGTGTTCAGTGGCCTGCTGGAATCCAACCCGGTGGATGTCCCGAAGACACTCATCGAAACCGAGGTCAGGGAAATGCAGGCGATGCAGCATTACCAGGGTCAGCCCGTTGAATCGCTGCAGGCGGACGCCGAGAGGCGCGTCAAACTGGGCGTGGTCGTCTCCGAGGTTGCACGGCGCAACCAGGTGCAGCTTGATCCGGACAGGGTACGGGAAACGGTGGAGACCATTGCCGCGTCGTACGAGAAACCCGAGGAGGTCCTGCAGTGGTACTATGGCAACCAGGACAAGCTTGCCGGGGTCCAGTCATCGGTGATCGAGGACCAGGTTGTCGAGTGGATCATGGAGCACAGCGGCGTCACTGTAGAGGACGAAAACATGACATTTTCCGGGATCGTGGAGGAGGCCAAGAAGTCTCAAGGATAGTACCCTGAGACCGATATCGAATATTATGAACAGTGCACTGGATACCAAGGCTTTGAACCTGGTTCCCATCGTGGTCGAACAGACTGCGCGTGGCGAGCGTTCCTACGATATCTACTCGCGCCTGCTCAAGGAGCGCGTGGTGTTCATGGTCGGTCCGGTCGAGGACTACATGGCCAATGTGATCGTCGCGCAGTTACTGTTTCTGGAATCCGAAAATCCCGACAAGGACATCCACCTGTATATCAACTCGCCGGGCGGATCGGTCACGGCGGGGCTCGCCATCTACGATACCATGCAGTTCATCAAGGCCGACGTCAGTACCATGTGTATCGGGCAGGCGGCGAGCATGGGTGCACTGCTGCTTGCCGGCGGCACCAGGGGCAAACGCGTGTGTCTGCCGCATTCACGCATGATGATCCATCAGCCGCTGGGCGGTTTCCAGGGCCAGGCGACGGACATCGATATCCATGCGCGTGAGATACTCCATATCAGGGAACGACTGAACGTCATCCTGGCGAAGCATACCGGGCAATCGATGGAAACCATCCAGAAAGATACCGACCGGGACAATTTCATGGGTGCGGAGGCGGCCAGGGACTACGGGCTGGTTGACGAGATCCTCGAGCAGCGCCCGGCAAGCGGCGACGAGGATGCCTGAGCACAACCATACATATTGACGGGTTGACCGGCACTATCCTCCTGATCAAACGGGCAAGACATGGAAAAACAAGCCGCCCGGCTATCCGAAGGAGTTGATTCATAATAACAATCAGTGTTACAACCGTCATGGAAGAGGTTTCGGTATCAATCGTGAGGACGCGACATGAGCAACGATCGTAACGGCAAGGGCGAAGACGGAAAACTGCTCTACTGTTCCTTCTGTGGCAAGAGTCAGCACGAGGTTCGCAAGCTGATTGCCGGTCCTTCTGTATTTGTCTGCGATGAATGTGTCGAATTATGCAATGACATCATTCGCGAGGAAATGCAGGAGAAAACGGCGGCGGGCGAAGAGAAGCTTCCCAAGCCGCAGGAAATCAACGACGTCCTCAACGAATACGTGATTGGCCAGTACCGTGCCAAGAAGGTGCTGTCCGTTGCGGTCTACAATCACTACAAGCGCCTCGAGGCGAAAGTCTCCAAGGACGAGGTCGAGCTGTCCAAGAGCAATATCCTGCTGATCGGGCCAACGGGCTCGGGCAAGACCCTGCTGGCCGAGACACTCGCCAGGTTCCTCGATGTGCCGTTCACGATCGCCGATGCAACCACCCTCACGGAAGCCGGTTACGTGGGCGAAGATGTCGAAAATATCATCCAGAAGCTGCTGCAGAAGTGCGATTACGATGTCGACAAGGCCCAGACGGGCATCGTCTACATCGACGAAATCGACAAGATCTCCAGGAAGTCGGACAATCCCTCCATCACCCGTGATGTCTCGGGCGAAGGTGTCCAGCAGGCCCTGCTGAAACTGATCGAGGGTACCATTGCCTCGGTGCCGCCGCAGGGAGGACGGAAACACCCGCAGCAGGAATTCCTGCAGGTCGACACCGCCAATATCCTGTTCATCGTCGGTGGTGCATTCGCCGGCCTCGACAAGATCATTCGCGGCCGCTCGGAAACCGGCGGCATCGGCTTTTCCGCCGAGGTCAAGAGCAAGGATGAAGAACAGAACCTCGGCGAAATCCTCTACGATGTCGAACCGGAAGACCTGATCAAATATGGCCTGATTCCGGAGTTTGTCGGCCGCCTGCCGGTCGTGGCCACACTGGAGGAGCTCGACGAGGACGCACTCGTCGAGATTTTGACGGAGCCGAAGAACGCCCTCACCAAGCAGTATGAAAAACTGTTTGACATGGAAGGCTGTGAGATCGAGTTTCGGGATGATGCCCTGCGGGCGGTTGCGCGCAAGGCCATGGACCGCAAGACCGGCGCACGCGGGCTGCGGACCATCCTCGAACAGGTGCTGCTTGACACCATGTACGATCTGCCGTCACTCGAAAACGTCAGAAAAGTGGTCATTGACGAGAATGTTATTGTCGGTGGAACCAAGCCGTACATGATTTTTGACACTCCGGAACCGATTGCGGCGTCCGAATAAATCACTTTTTTCAGTTTATACAGCAAGATAGCTGATTCCAGTCAACCGCGGTTTTCTGGCATGTTACTTGCTGTATAGTTCGTACCTGCTCACTATATGGTTGAAGTTATGCATTGTGTCCCCATCTCCGGACTGTGGGACAGCCAACCAGGTCAAAGGCAACATCGGCAGGTATGTACCGGGCTGGTCCGGTCAGGCAGCTACGTGATGCCAGGCGACCGCCAAGCCCGCACCCTTACAACACCTGAAGGATGGACATAACTATGACAGACCAGACGAATCACGCGATACCCGTATTACCTCTCAGGGACGTGGTTGTGTACCCGCACATGGTAATCCCGCTGTTCGTTGGCCGAGAAAAATCAATCAATGCACTGGATACCGCGATGCAGGAGGACAAGAAAATCCTGCTCATTGCACAGAAGAATGCCGAGATCGACGATCCTGCGATCGACGATATTCACGAAATTGGTACGCTGTCGACAATTCTGCAACTGCTGAAGCTGCCCGACGGGACGGTCAAGGTCCTGGTTGAAGGCGCGGAGCGTGTGCGCATCACCGGCTACGAAGATACCGACGCGTTCTTTACCGCACACATCGAACTGCTGGAACAGGAAAGCGAGGGAGACCAGAAAGAGCTGGATATCCTGACGCGCTCCCTGCTCGCCATGTTCGACCAGTACGTGAAACTGAACAAGAAAGTCCCGCCGGAAATACTCACCTCGCTGTCAGGTATCGAGGAGCCGGGACGCCTGGCCGACACGATTGCGGCGCATATGTCGCTCAAGCTCGACGAGAAACAGAAGATCCTCGAAATCAACGACAGTCGCGCCCGACTTGAACGCCTGATGGTCCTGATCGAGGGCGAAATCGATATCATGCAGATCGAAAAGCGCATCCGCGGCCGCGTCAAGCAGCAGATGGAGAAGAGCCAGCGGGAGTATTACCTGAACGAGCAGATGAAGGCGATCCAGAAGGAACTGGGCGACATGGAAGATGCGCCCAATGAACTGGAAGAGCTCGAACAGAAGATCGAGAAGGCGGGTATGAGCAAGGAGGCCAAAGAGAAGGCCACCACCGAGCTCAACAAACTGAAGATGATGTCTCCGATGTCCGCCGAGGCGACCGTGGTCAGGAACTATGTCGACTGGCTGGTCAACGTGCCCTGGAAAAAACGCAGCAAGATCCGGCATGATCTGGGCGCCGCCGAAGCCATCCTTGAAGAGGATCACTACGGTCTGGACAAGGTCAAGGAGCGGATCCTTGAATACCTGGCGGTGCAGCAGCGCGTGAAGAAGCTGAAGGGCCCGATCCTTTGCCTGGTCGGTCCGCCCGGCGTCGGCAAGACCTCGCTGGGCCGTTCCATCGCGCGTGCGACCGGACGCAAGTTCACCCGCATGTCGCTGGGCGGTGTGCGCGACGAAGCCGAGATCAGGGGGCATCGCCGTACCTATATCGGTTCACTGCCCGGCAAGATCATACAGAACCTGTCGAAGATGGCCGTGCGCAATCCGCTCTTCCTGCTCGACGAAATGGACAAGATGTCGATGGATTTCCGCGGCGACCCGTCATCGGCGCTGCTCGAGGTGCTCGACCCCGAACAGAACCACACCTTTGGCGATCACTACCTGGAAGTCGATTTCGATCTGTCAGACGTGATGTTCGTGGCGACTGCCAACACCATGAACATCCCGGCGCCGTTGCTCGACCGGATGGAAGTCATCCGGATTCCGGGTTATACGGAAGACGAGAAGATCAATATCGCCATGCGTTATCTGCTGCAGAAGCAGATCGAGAACAGCGGACTGAAGGAAGACGAGATTTCCATCAGCCAAAACGCCATCCGCGATATCGTGCGTCACTACACCCGCGAGGCGGGCGTCCGTAACCTCGAGCGCGAGATCTCCAAGATTTGCCGCAAGGTGGTCAAGGAACTCGTACTGCACGATAAGGGCAAGAAGATTTCCGTCACACCCAGGAACGTGGAAAAATACCTCGGTGTGAGGCGCTTCCGCTACGGACGTGCCGAAGAGAACGACCAGGTCGGCCAGGTCACGGGGCTCGCCTGGACCGAGGTCGGTGGCGAGCTGCTGACGATCGAATCGACGGTAGTGCCCGGCAAGGGCAAGATGATTCATACGGGCCAGCTGGGCGATGTCATGCAGGAGTCCATCCATGCTGCCATGACCGTGGTCCGCAGCCGCTCCGCGATGCTGGGCATCGATGCCGATTTCTACCAGAAGTACGATGTCCATATCCACGTCCCGGAAGGGGCGACCCCGAAGGACGGCCCAAGCGCCGGTGTCGGTATGTGTACTGCACTGGTCTCGGCCCTGACCGATATCCCCGTACGCGCCGATGTGGCAATGACCGGCGAGATTACCCTGCGTGGCGAGGTTCTGCCGATCGGCGGTCTGAAGGAGAAGCTGCTGGCTGCTCATCGGGGCGGTATCTCGGTGGTATTGATACCGGAGGAAAACCGCAAGGATCTGGCCGAAATCCCGAAGAACGTGAAGGATAAACTGGATATCCAGCCGGTCAGGTGGATCGACGAGGTGCTGCAGGTGGCGCTGAAACACCAGCCCACTCCGATCGAGGACGGTGAAAGCAAGGTCGCCGCCAGGAAGTCCACCAAGAGCAAGCCTCGCCAGAAGCCGCTGACGGCGCATTAACACGGCTGTCTGATTGACAAGCCGCCGGTATTCGTTTTTGAATACCGGCGGTTTGTCGCGTCTGGCAACTGTGTTCTAATACTCCCCCATTGGCGGATACCGCTGACCCGGGACGGGTAACGGTATGTGCTGCCGCGATTGCCCACAACTTCATTGAACCACTGCGAGGACGCATATATGAACAAATCTGAACTGATTGATCTGGTGGCTGAACTATCCGGCCTGTCCAGGCCAGACGCCACCAGTGCCACGGAAGCGGTCCTGAACGGTATCGTGGATACACTCAGCAAGGGTGACCAGGTGTCCCTGACCGGTTTCGGCACGTTTTCGGTTCGGGCACGGGCGCCGCGTACGGGCCGTAATCCGCAAACGGGAGAAACCATCCAGATCAAGGCCTCCAATTCGCCGGGGTTCAAGGCTGGCAAAGCCTTCAAGGATGCCGTAAACTAGCGCGCCTTCGGGTGCTTAGCTCAGCTGGGAGAGCGTCGCCCTTACAAGGCGAATGTCGGGGGTTCGATCCCCTCAGCACCCACCAAGGACAAGGAGTGGTAGTTCAGCTGGTTAGAATACCGGCCTGTCACGCCGGGGGTCGCGGGTTCGAGTCCCGTCCACTCCGCCAGTCACAATCGGGAAGGGCATCCGCCAGGGTGCCCTTTCTTGTATAGGCTGGGCTGAACTGCACGTATAACTATTACCCGGGAGACAGGTAATGCTACTGGCTATCCGCGAGCGGATAACGGGATTTCTGGGCTGGGTCATCCTCGGCCTGATCTTCATTGCGTTCGCGTTCTGGGGCCTCGATTCCTATCTGCAAACTTCGGCGGTCAATTACGCGGCCCGCGTCAACGATGCCGAGATATCCCAGCGACAGCATGATCAGGCCTACCAGGCACTGGTCCAGCGCGTACGCGAGCGCATCGGCGAGGATTATGAAAAGGCCGGTTATGACGAGGACACGTTGCGCAAGCAGGCCCTGCAGAGCCTGGTCACGGATGAATTGTTTGTCCAGGCCGCCGACTCGGCCGGTTTTTCCATCGGCGATGCGATGATCGCCGCCCGGATCAATTCAATCGAGGCATTCAGGCAGGACGGCAGGTTCTCCAAGGAGCTGTACGAGCGGGTGCTCGGTTACCAGGGTATGTCGCCGGGCCTGTTCGAATGGACCCTGCAACGCGAGCTCGTTGCGGACCAGTTGAGAAACGGTATCGCAGCGACCGCTGCATCGACCGATGAAGACTTTACCCGGCTGTACAGGCTCGAGGGCCAGCAGCGCCGCTTCGATCATCTGCGCCTGCCTGCGGAACTGGTGAGCGACCAGGTCTCCATTAGCGAGGCAGACCTCGAAGACTATTACGCACAGCACACTGCCGAATTCCTCAGCCCCGAGCGGGCACGGGTTCAGTATGTCGAGCTCGATGCCGCCGACATCATGCTGGACAGCATGGTGGACGAGGCGCAGATCGAGGTGCTCTATGCCGAGCAGGCCGAGCGCTTTGTCGTGCCGGAAGAGCGCAGGGCAAGGCATATTCTCGTCAGTACACCGGATAGCGACGGGGACACCATTAACGCGGCACGTGACAAGGCCGATCAAATCGTCGATCGCCTGGATGCCGGCGAGGACTTTGCGGCGCTGGCCGCAGAATTATCCGACGATCCGGCTTCAGCCGCCACGGGCGGTGATCTCGGCTTCTTCGGTCCAGGCATCATGACGCCGGAATTCGAGCAAGCCGTGTTCGCGATGAACATCGGCGAACGCAGCGAACCGGTCCGGACGGACTTCGGTTTTCATGTGATCGAGTTGCTCGAGATCAGGCCGGAACAACGTACGCCACTGGCCGCGGTGCGCGATGAGCTGATCAGCGAACTGCAAAGCGAGGAGCGTGCCGATGTGTTCTTCGAACAGTCCGACACGCTGGCCAATATCGCATTTGAACAGCCCGATACCC
>JABDRC010000057.1 GCA_013041945.1 Halobacteria archaeon | reverse complement strand
AGAATCAACTGTTGGCATCGATGCAGCGCATTGCCGAGTTGATGGATGCGGAATACCTCGATGCCAGCCCGGTACTCACCGGTGGGGCCGAGGTGTCGTCGTCGGACGATATCCCGCCGTCGGCCGATCGCGTTGCGGACCGCAAACTGGCTTAGATCGTCGAGCCGGCGGCCCAGCTGGGTCGCAAGCCGTGCAGCCGTGCGTTACTGTCCACACAGAGAACAAGCAGGAAAAACAAGGCGACAGCAAAGGCCTATTTCAATGAGATAATCCATTCCTTACATCAACTTACAAGGCATAGTTGATGTAGTATTTCGGTAGCGGGGGCAGGATTTGAAGCCGCGACCTTCGGGTAATTGAGTTCGCTCGTGCCGTCAAAACCGATGATCGATGAACGGCTTGCCGGGACGCCCTTTTCACACCAGTCAGGACAAAGCACAACAGTGCAGGGTCGAGTCACGGCGCCGCGTGACGGTTTGCGGGTTTGGTGCGCTTTCGGCCCCGGCCCGGCAACCGTGGAACCCGTCCGTCCCCGACAGATATTGTCCCTTCAATTGCGGCGGGATCCGATGAAGCTTATCCCTTAACATCTTTGAAACGATTCCGGTTACAGGACACCATACAGATGCGGCATATCAAGAAGGCCCTCTCCTACTCCATTGCCGGCAGCCTCGGGCTGACTGTGATCGCCAGCTTGCACGGCTGCAGCGACCAGGGGCCCTCCCAGCCGAACATGGGCGGCTTCGACGGCGGCCAGGCGGACGCGGTGGATCAGACCTATTTCCTCGTCCTCGAGCAGACCGGCAGCGATCCGGATACCTTCAAACTCCTGGAAAAGCACCCTACCAGCGGTCCCACCCGTGCCATCCTGCGCACACCCGACGGGAACGAGCGCTTTCTCTCAGACATAGAGTTGAAGCAGATTGCGGAGGCAGAGGCAGCGCGTGTGGACGCAGGCACCTCACGCCTGACCGAGGATCCATCCATGCACGCCGGTGGGCTTTCGCTCGGTGAGGTCCTGCTGGCCGCGGCGGCCGGTTCATTGGTCGGCGGTATGCTCGCCAATCGTCTCGCCTCGAACCAGAATTTCCAACGCACACAGAGCAATTATGGCGGTGGCCGCCCGACGACCAGTATCTCCCAGCCGGCAAGCCGCCAGACCGCATCCCAGAGCAGGCCTCGAGGCGGCTTTTTCGGCTCCAGCCGCGGCACCTCGTCTTCCTCTTTCGGCGGCTGAATCATGGTCGAAACGCTGAGGGTCAAACCGCTGGAAAAGGCGGTGATGGACGAGATCGGCATGACCTGGCACACCGATGCCGACGGCAGCAGCTATATCAGTGAAGATCTGGTGCAGATCACGGAGGATGCCGCCGAGGCCTACTACGACGCCGCCAACGACCTGTATGACATGTTTCTCGGCGCAGCGCAGCGGGTAATCGATGAGCAGCTCTATCTCGAACTCGGCATACCGTCCAACCTGGTCGGGCTGATCGAAGACAGCTGGGACAAGAAGGACCTGCATCTTTACGGACGTTTCGATCTGGCCGGCGGTCTGGATGGACTGCCGATCAAACTGATCGAGTTCAATGCCGACACCCCGACCGGCGTGTTCGAGACCTCGATCATCCAGTGGGCCCTGCTGAAATCGAACGGGATGGATGAAACGAGCCAGTTCAACAATGTGCATGAAATGCTGCAGGAAAACTTCCGCCGCCTGATCACCCGCGACAAGCCGCTCGAGGAATTCAAAGAGCGCTACGGGGGTGAGAAGCTCCTGCTGTCCAGCGTCGGTGGCCTGCCGGAAGACGAGGGTACTGTACGTTATCTGCAACGGGTAGCGCACGAAGCCGGCCTGTATACCGACTTCTGCTACATGCACGAGTTGGGGTTCAGCGATGAGGAGGGCGTATTCAACAAGGACGGCCAGCTGGCGGACTTCTGGTTCAAGCTATACCCCTGGGAGGACATTGCCGCCGACGAGCTGGAGCTGACACGCATGCTCGGCAAGATGACCCGCAGCGGGCGCACCCGCATGCTCAATCCGGCCTACACACTGCTGTTTCAAAGCAAGGGCCTGTTAAAGGTCTTGTTCGACATGTTCCCCGAATCACCCTATCTGCTGCGCGCCGACTTCAGCCCTCTTCCGGGCGTCGAGCAGGTCAGCAAGAAGCTCTTTGGTCGTGAGGGAGCCAATACGACCCTGTTTGCCGCCAATGGCAACGTCCTTGGCAGCACCGACGGTCCCTACGAACACCAGAAAGCGGTATACCAGGAGCGCGCGCAATTTCCGCAGGATGCCAGCGGGCGCATCTACCAGGCCGGCGTATTCCATGTACGGGAGGCCTGCGGCCTGGGCTTCAGGCGCGGCGGTATCATACTCGACGACACGAGCAAGTTCGTCGGTCATACCGTGGTTTGAGCCGGGCTCGGCCGGCCTGACTCATTCAATCCGGATCAACGAGGTTGCGTTCTGGCGTCGACCTTACTTGTCCGTGTTGGTCCATGTTGCAATCAGAAGCAGCGGTCCGTAGTCTGAAGGCATGACGGACATCATCGATCCGCAGCACGCTGACAGCGGCCGACTGAAGCAGGTCAACCTCGAACTCGGCCGGCTTGCGAAAGAACACCATGCCTGTCGGATGAACAGCTTTGGTTTCAGCGCATTCGGCGCGGTGGTGCTGGCCATCAGCGCCCTCGGCCTGATCAACATGCTCCCCGCAGGCGGGAGCGATTGGACCCGGAATCCGAACTCCCCTGTTTACTCCGT
>JABDRC010000053.1 GCA_013041945.1 Halobacteria archaeon | reverse complement strand
TGAATCCGGCAGGTCCCGGAAAAACCGGGACCCTGTAACCGGGTGATGCTCTCGTCGATCCAGGCAGTCTGAAAAATCCCCGGGCCCTATGTGACTTTTCAGCTGCTGCGCGGGTCTTGAATATGAGAAGCGCAGAAGCTGATCTTGCTGTGGGTAGTCTATACTCATGCAGACGCAAATCCGCCTGCAGGGCACAGTGCGCAAACGGCATTACGGGAGGGGCAGGTCCTTGCTGAGAAAAATATTACTACCGTCCATTTTGCTGGTGCTTGCCTACGGTTTCTGGTTGAGTCCCAACGTCAAGACGATTGCCGCGGGCGTCGCGATTTTCCTGTTCGGCATGCTGTCGCTGGAGGAGGGCTTCCGCGCATTTACCGGCGGGGGGCTGGAGCGGATGCTGCGGCGTACCACGTCGTCCACCACAAAGAGCGTGATGTTCGGTATTGTCAGCACCACGCTGATGCAATCCAGCTCACTGGTTTCAGTCATTGCGATTTCCTTTCTCAGCGCCGGGCTCATCACCCTGGCTGCCGGTATCGGTATCATCTTTGGCGCCAACCTCGGTACGACGACGGGTGCCTGGCTGATCGCCGGCTTCGGCCTCAAGGTCGATATTGCCGCCTATGCGATGCCGCTTCTGGCGTTTGGCGTGATCCTGATCTTTCAGTCATCCAAGCCGCTCAAGGGCCTCGGCTACATCCTGGCGGGACTGGGTTTCCTGTTTCTCGGCATTCACTACATGAAAGGGGGCTTTGAGACGTTCAAGGACACCATCAACCTGGCCGAGTACGCGGTCAGCGGCTATCCAGGGCTGCTGCTGTATTCGGCCATTGGTATCTTCGCCACCGTGGTGATGCAATCCAGTCACGCCACCCTGGTATTGACGATCACCGCACTCGCAGCCGGCCAGATTACCTATGAGAACGCACTGGCACTGGCCATTGGCGCCAATGTCGGCACGACCATTACCGCGATTCTCGGCGCCATGAGTGCCAATGAAGGCGGCAAACGGCTGGCCGCGGCCCACCTCGTCTTCAATGTAGTAACCGGCATTATCGCCATCATATTCATTTATCAGCTGGTTGACCTGGTGGAAGGCATATCGGGATTCGCAGGGATTGCAAACGACGACTACACCCTCAAACTGGCGGTGTTTCACTCGGTGTTCAACCTGATCGGTATCATCGTGATGCTGCCGCTGTTGAATTTTATGGTCGTCAAGCTGGAGAAGCTCATCCCGGAGAAGCAACCCGAGGTTGACCAGCCGAAGTACCTGTCCGGATCATCGGCGGAGTTCCCGGGCACGGCGGTGGAGGCGGTCCGCATGGAGACCCTGCGGGTGTACGAGGCGGCGCTGCGTATCATCGTTGACGCCCTCGGCATGAAGCAGACCGATGTACTCTCCGATGTCGATCTGGAGAAGACGGTTGCGGCGCAGAATCAGATTCATCTGTTTGATATCGATGCAATGTATGAAAGACACATCAAGGGTATCTACAGTGCGATCGTGGCTTTTATCGGCGATACGACGTTTTCGCGCCGGGAAGAGCAGTCGGCCGAACTGCAGTGGCTCAGGGAGGCCAGCACCAGCCTGGTGGAGGCGGTCAAGGATACCGGTCTGCTGCAGGAGAATCTGGTCCACTTCGTGGGCTCAGGGAGCCCGGAAATGCGTGAGGTCTATGATCGGATTCGGGTGCAGCTCGGAGTCATCATCCGCGACCTTGAAGAGATGCGCACCTCCGGGGGCGGGGTGATGGATGTATTGTCGCTGGACGCACTGAAGCTGCTGGTCGATGAAGACCAGCAGCGTATCAACCAGACCATGACCGAACTGATCGGCACGCGTGCGATCACCCCGGCCATGGGGTCCTCGCTGATCAACGATAGCGTGTATGCGCATGACATCGCCATGAACCTGATCGAGGCTGCGCAGACACTGTTCGTGGCGGAACAGCATGATCTGACCCAGGCGGCCCACGATGTCGTGCTGGATAAAAGCGATCTTACGGAGATTGGTACGCAGGCCGGACAGGGGAATTCAAACAGCTAACTACTTGTGGAGAAGTCTCGATGAAAAGAAAAAAACTGCTGAATAAACTTGCCGAGTTTCTCGACATGAAAGGGCGCAAGCAGCGCAAGCACTCTCATGATCTGGAAGTGCTGCTGATGAAGTTGACAGAAAAGAAGGCCGACCTGGAAAAAAAGATTCTGCTGGAGAAAGACGGGCACAAGCGGAAACGACTGGGCAAGGAGCTCGAGATTGTCAAGGCGCAGTACGCGAAAGGGGAGAAGGCCCTGCGGGAGCTCGAGGTATTGTGAGGGTGTCGGGCTGTGATTAAGCAATCGCCTGATTCAGGGCTGTGTGATCGTAAGTGTTACCGCCGGGAGTATCTGTGAGCACGATTAAAATGCTGGTAAGGGGTGTCACCGCGGGCCTTGTGGCCACGTGTATATTGTCTGTATTAATACTTATAAAGCAGTGGTTGCCTCAGCTCGATACGATCACGGTGATGGACAGTATCGCCCACGAGTTTGCATTGTCCGCCGGCTTGCCGACGCCGCTGGCTGGCTGGCTGTGGCATTTTATTATCGGAAGCCTGGTGTGGGGCTGGATGTATGCTGTCATGGAGCCGATTCTTCCTGGACACCGACCCATGACCAAATGTCTTTATTTTGGTGCTGTGGTTACACTTCTGGTC
>JABDRC010000051.1 GCA_013041945.1 Halobacteria archaeon | reverse complement strand
AGGCCATGGAGGAACTGTTTGCCCGCGCAGCCAACTACCCGCACCTGCATCTGAACTGCAACGCCTATTACGGCATCGCCATGAACGATTGTGTACGCAATAGCCGTGAGCTGGCCGAAAGGATGTGCTCAGCCTGAAACCACAGCATGTCGGGTTGGGCATTTTGATATCGGGCCATCAGCTGATCAGTTGGTACCAGAGGTAAAAAAGCAGAACAAAGAGAACAAAGGGGACATAAACGGCAGGCCGCGCAGGGAGCTAGGCTGGTGTCACATCGGCTCAGTTATGCCTGTCCAGAAAAGTACCCAGCGGTTTGTCGGACTTTTCGATATGAACCAGGGCCCAGCCCTTGAGTTCGAGGACGATGGCGAAGGACAGCAGCAGATCACCGTTTTTATAACGCCTGGCAAGATCCATCAAATGTTGCATGAGCCTGTCGTGTTCTGACTTGTGCGCCTCGTATCCCGGGTAGTTGTGTTGCGACATCAACTGTTCTTCATAGGCAAAGTGCATCTGCGTATGCTCCAGCAACTGCGACAGGAGTTTATCCAGGGCTGCCTTGTCAGCCCCTTGCAGCATGGTTTCATGGAGCAGATTGATAAGCTTGATCAATGTCTCGTGCTGTGTATCAATCTCCGGAATATTCAGCTTCAGGTTGTCTTCCAGTTTAACCAGTTCCATGATGAACTCCACTTCCGCATGCAGTATGCAGACGAGTATAACAAACAGCCCTCCGCGCCATACACCTTGCCGGCAGAGAGATTCAAGCGTGTGTTGTGTCGATCGGTTGAGTCCGCGCGGCATTCCTCATTGGAATCTCATGAACGGCAGATTCTGACTGTCTGCGGGTATCCGGCATATATACAGACTCCCCGTTAATTCTTTTGTGCCTCCAGCGCTTCCCAGCGCTCGTAGCAGGTTTCCAGTTCGCCATTCACCGCCTCCAGGCGCGCGAGGGCAATCTTCACTGTTTCCTGTGCCTGCTGGTAAAAACCGGGGTCACTCACCGCCTGTTGCAGATCAGCCTGCTCCGTCTCAAGGCTTTCAATTTGCCCCGGCAGCGCATCCAGCTCGCGCTGGTCCTTGTATGACAGCTTGTTTGATTTGCCGGCAGATTTGTCCCGTGAAATCGCCGGCTTTGCTGCCGGGCGTTTGCCGGCCGCCTGTGCAACAGGCTGTTGCTGGCGCAGCCAGTCCGAGTACCCGCCCACATATTCGCCGATGCGGCCGTCGCCCTCGAAGACCAGGGTGCTGGTAACGACGTTATCAAGGAACTCGCGGTCATGACTGACCAGCAGCAGCGTTCCGCTGAATCCCATGAGCAGTTCCTCGAGCAGTTCGAGGGTCTCGACATCGAGGTCATTGGTCGGCTCGTCCATGACCAGCAGGTTGGCCGGGCGCGCGAACAGGCGCGCCAGCAGCAGGCGATTGCGCTCGCCGCCGGACAGGGAACTGACCGGTGACTGCAGGCGTTCCGGCGGAAACAGGAAATCACGCAGGTAGCCCGCCACATGACGATCGCGTCCGCTCACCGTGACGCGCTGGCTGCCGTCGGCCACGTTGTCCATGACTGACTTGTGCGGGTCAAGCTGTTCGCGCTGCTGGTCGAACCAGGCCGTCTGCAGGCGGGTACCACGGCGCACACGGCCGCTGTCGATGTCGATGCGGCCGAGCAATGCCCTGATCAGCGTGGTCTTGCCCGAGCCGTTCGGACCGATGATCCCGACCCGGTCACCGCGCAGCATGGTGGTGGAGAACTCGCGAATGACGCAGCGGTTGCCAAAGCACACGCTGATATCTTCCGCCTCGAACACCAGTCGACCGGATTGCTCGCCCTGATCGAGCCGGATATCCGCGCGGCCGGCACGCTCCCGCCGCAGGTTGCGCTCATCGCGCATGCGCTGCAGTGCACGGACGCGGCCCTCGTTGCGCGTGCGCCGCGCCTTGATACCCTGGCGGATCCACGCCTCTTCCTGCGAAAGTTTTTTATCGAACAGTGCATGGTGGCGCGCCTCGGTCTCGAGCTGTTCCGCCTTGCGGCGCAGGTAATCGTCATACCCGCCCGGCCAGGACGTCAGTGCACCCCGGTCCAGCTCCAGGATGCGTCCGGCCAGGCGCCGCACGAAGGCACGGTCATGACTGATAAACAGCAGGGCGCCGGCAAAATTCATCATGAAGTCCTCCAGCCAGCGAATCGCCTCGATATCGAGATGATTGGTGGGCTCGTCGAGCAGCAGCACGTCGGGATCGCCCGCCAGCGCCTGCGCCAGCAGGACGCGTCGACGCCAGCCGCCGGAGAGGGTCGCAAAGCGGACGTCACCCTCCAGCTGCAGGCGCGACAGCACGGTCTCGACACGCTGCTCCAGCTGCCAGCCCCCGGCCGCCTCGAGCGCCTGTTGCAGCGTGGCCAGGCGTTCGAGCGCCGCCGGGTCCTGCGACTGCGCCAGCGCGGCAGCGGCGTGGTGGTACTCGGCAATCAGCCGCCCCTGCTCCGGGATACCGGCCGCGACCACGTCGAACACGCTGTCGTCACTCTCGAGCGCGACCTCCTGCGCCAGCGCGGCCACACGGATACCGGCCTGCCGCCAGATCTCGCCGTCGTCCGCACCGCGCTCGCCACTGATGATGCGCAGCAGCGAGGATTTGCCGGCGCCGTTGCGGCCCACCAGGCACACGCGCTCGCCGCGCGAAAGCTCGAGCGAGACGTGATCCAGCAGGGCGTGATGGCCATAGGCCAGGGACAGGTTGTCGAGTCTGATCAGCGGCATAATGAAGTCCGGGTGGTGTAGGATACTACTATGCAGTTCCGACGACACCGATCATCGACCCGGCCACAGCATGGACCCGACAACCACTGATACGGCTTTTCATTGCTACTCGCAGCGCATGCTGAACCCGTTCCGCGGCATTGTCAGCTACGTCAGCTACCGCTCTGCCGATGCCGTGACGGCCGATGGCAGCCAATGGGACATCTACGTCAGCAACGCGGCACTGCTCGACGGGCTGGAGACCGTCCGGCGACCGCAAATCAGTGACATCCGCTATGGCTCATGGTCGGCACGCCAGGGACTGAAACGCGGCCCGCTGTTACCCTCCGATGACTTTCTGCAGATGGAAGCCATGGGTACCCTCGTCTACCAGCACCTGCTGGAGATCGGCGAGCAGGTCCCGTTCCCGCTGCAGGACCGCTACGAGCTCTGGCTGCTCGATGCGGATGCGCGACCCCTGGCATTGATCGACAGTGCACTGGCAGCCAGTGACATCGATACCAGGCAGTCGCTCGTCTGGCGGCCGGGACAGGACTGCCGGCGAACGTTTACCTCTTCCGTTGCCGAACAACTGATCAGTGAACCGGAGAGACCGGGAGCCATGACGGACTATTTGGCCACTTATATCAACAGCCGAACCGGCGATAGTGCGGCCGCGCAACTATTCGAGCGCAATGCAGACGGTAGCGGCAGCGGCCTGCAGGTCATCAACCTGCCTGACTCGCTGTCACACCGGTCGCTCCCGGCCAGCGAATTCCCCGTACACCTGCTGGACATGCAGCGACATGACGCGCTGCACGCGCATCTCGTCCATGATTTCATCTGCTGGCAGGCACCGTGGCAATTGTCGTTGCCGGGCATGGATGCCGCCGAGCGGGGTGAATTTGAACAACATGCACGGGTACAACCCCTCAAGCTTGCACACCTGTACCGGTTGTATCCGGAGATTATCGACCGTGCCGTGATCGATGCGGCGCGCGTCGAGGCGCGATTGCGCAGCACGCACCGGATCAGCAAGCCGGCGGAAAAAGTCATGTCGACCTTTTACATCGAACTGTGCCCCGAAGCAGCGGATCGATGAGCACAACCTCGGAGATGGCTGCTGTCGAAATCTGCATCGAATGGCAGGCCAACGACGTCGCCCATCGCAACCGCGTGTATGCCGGCAAGGTCAATTTCTGGCGTGATATTTTTCCGGGCACCCTTGCCGTGCTGCTGCCGGAAAGCGACGGCGCATGGGTCAGGGAGGAATTCCCGGCCGGCGAGCTGGTCGCGCCCTGGCGCGAGTCGAATATCCACACGGTCAAACCGGCCGCCCTGAATCTGCAGCGCAAGAACGGCCCGCCGGTGCATCTGCAGGCCGGACGCCACTATCCGCGCTACCTTGCCGCCGGCCTGGCGGACATCCACGCAGGCAATGTACAGCCCATGCGCATTATCGCGATCGAGGACGATGCGGTGAGGATTGACCTCAACCATGCGCTGGCACGCGTGCCGCTGACGGTATCGGCACGCATCGATAAACGACTCGGCAGCACCGGGGAACATGGCGGACGCTGCAACGAGCCGGTCACGGACCTGCTCGATACCGGCGTCGGCCTGGAAACGCTGCACCCCGATAATGCGCACTTCTTCCAGGGCCAGCCGTTTGCACGCCTGGATGAACGCGAGGACAGCGTGTTCTATTCACAACCGCGCCTGGTGCAGCATCTCGATGCCATGGCCATCGAGCAGATCTCGCGCATCTATGCAGGCTTCCTCGAGGACGGGATGCAGGTGCTGGACCTGATGAGCAGCTGGGTCTCGCACCTGCCCGACGAGCTGACACTGTCGGTCACCGGACTCGGCATGAACGAGGCCGAGCTGGCGAAGAACCCCCGGCTCGCGCAGTACACCCTGCATGACCTCAACACCGACCCGCACCTGCCCTTTCCGGACCGGCAGTTCGATGCCGCCGTCTGCACCGTCTCGATCGAATACCTGACGGACCCGGTGCAGGTGATCAAAGACCTCGGGCGCGCGCTCAAACCGGGCGCACCGTTCATCGTCACGTTTTCGGACCGCTGGTTCCCGACCAAGGTGGTCGGCATCTGGAATGATCTGCACCCGTTCGAGCGCATGGCGCTGGTGCTGGAATATTTTCACCGGGCAGGCAACTTCACGGACCTGGCAACCGAGAGTGTCAGTGGTTATCCGCGCCCCGAGGATGACAAATACGCCGGCCAGATGGCGCTGTCAGACCCGGTATTCGCCGTCAGCGGCCGGGCCGTCGATCAGGACGCCTGCGCCTGATCGAGCAACACATCGCCCAGCGCCGGGGCGGCACCCAGGTAGGGCGCAATGGTAATGGAGATGTCAGGGCTCTCGGCGCGCACCTTCTCGACCTCTTCCGGGATATCCGTCACCACGTGCCGGCCGGCCGACAGAAAATACGGCAGCACCACGATCTCCGTGGCGCCCGCGGCGATGGCCTCGCGCAGACCATCCGGAATGGACGGCTCGGCCAGCTCCAGGAACGCGCACTCCACGCGCACGTAGTCATCGCCCGCACGCGCGGCCAGATTGCGTGTCAGGGTGCGGATCTCGTCGTTGGAGGCGGCACGGCGACTGCCGTGGGCGACAACCAGTAAACTTTTCATAAATTAACCTTATTCATATCACTGGATTAACCCGGTCAGGATACACCATCCAGACGCCTGCCTGATATCCCGACAACCGCACCCGGGCACAGTGCCGGGACACCCGCCACGCAATGCGTTTGTCACGGCGGCTATCGCGGCGACGCGCACCGACCGGGCCGGTTGCCGGCCGGCAACCGGTACGGGGC
>JABDRC010000045.1 GCA_013041945.1 Halobacteria archaeon | reverse complement strand
CACTGGATGCGATGCGGGTGAAGTCACGAAAGCCGCCGGCGGCATATTCGAAGACCTCGCGCTTGTCGTGCAGGCGTGCCAGGCTCTCGACCAGCGCAAAGGCCAGCACATGCGGCAGGTGGCTGGTAGCGGCCAGCACTTCGTCGTGGTGTACTGGGTCCATCTCGGTCACCGTGGCGCCGGTGGCTTCCCACATGGCACGCACACGCGCGATTGCCCCGCCATCGGTGAGCGGTAACGGCGTCAGGATCACGCGTCGATCGCGGTACAGGTCCGGGATGGAGGCAGCGACACCGCTGCGCTCGGTACCCGCGATCGGGTGACCCGGCACGAATTGCGCGGGCACCTGGCCAAACGCCTGTTCCGCGGCGGCAATGACGCTGCCCTTGGCGCTGCCGCCATCCGTCAGCACGGCACTGTCGGACAGGCTGTCTTTCAGGGCACTGAATACGTCCGCCATGACGCCGACCGGTACCGACACGAATACCATGTCGGCATCCCTGGCGGCCGCGGCGATATCCGTGTCGTAGCGGTCGATAACACCGAGGTCCACGGCCTGCTGCAGGTGTGCCGGGTCGCGGCCGGCACCGACGATCTCCTCACAGGCGCCCGCCTGGCGCAGCGCCCGCGCCAGCGAGCCGCCGATCAGGCCTACACCGATAATACAGAGCCGTCGAATCACAGGACCTTTCCCAGCGCAACCAGGCAGCGCGCATTTTCCTCGTTACTGCCTACTGTTATACGCAAGTGATTCGGCATTGCATAGTTCGCTACCGGGCGCACGATGACGCCCTCGCGCAACAGGGCGGCATAGACTTCTGCAGCGGTACGGCCGGTGTCGACCGCGACAAAATTGCCGACCGAATCGATCCAGGTGAGATCGAGTGCGCTGAACCCGTCCAGCAGCTGGCGCAACCCTGCGCGGTTGCGGCTGACGCTGCTGGCAAGGTATGCGTCGTCATCGAGCGCCGCCAGTGCAGCCGCCTGCGCGACCAGGTTCACGTTGAACGGCTGGCGCACGCGATTCAGCAGGCCCGCCACGTCCGGGTGGGACAGCGCATAACCCACGCGCAGGCCCGCCAGGCCATAGGCCTTGGAAAAGGTCCGGGTCACGATCAGGTTGGGAAACCGGCCCAGCCACTGCGTGGTATCCGGGTAGGCCGGCTCGCCGACATATTCGAAATAGGCCTCGTCGACCACCACCATGACATGCGCAGGCAGGGCGGCAATGAAATTTTCCAGCGCGTCCGTCGTCAGCCAGCCACCGGTCGGGTTGTTCGGGTTGGCAATGAACACGACGCGCGTGTCCGGCCCGACCCGATCGTGCATGGCCTCGAGATTGTGACCGTAGGCCGGTCCGCGGCTGCCGTCATGGGCCGGCGCCACCTGCGCACGCGCGCCGGTGGCCTGTACCGAGATCGGGTACACGGCAAAGGCATGCTGTGAATAGACGGCCTCGTGTGCCGGGGTGAGGAACACGCGCGCGACCAGGTCGAGGACATCGTTGGAACCGTTACCGAGGGTAATACATTCCGGCGCAACGCCGTGCCGGCGTGCGAGCCGCGCCACCAGCCGGTGGCCGCTGCCTTCCGGATAGCGGGTCATGGTCGGTATGACGGCGTTCGCCGCGGCCACCGCCAGCGGGCTCGGGCCGAACGGATTCTCGTTCGATGCGAGCTTGATCGCATCGCGGATACCGAACTCGCGCTCCAGCTCCTCCACCGGTTTGCCCGGCTGGTACGGCTGCAGCGCACGCACGCCGGGTGCGGCGAGTTCGAGAAATGGGTTATCTGATGGTGACATGGCGTTCTTTCAGACAGCACGTCGCAATAATTTGTAATCCCCTGGCAAAACAGGGACTGGATTCCCGCCTTCGCGGGAATGACCCCGGAGGTGGACGCAGCATGCAGCAATTATATTTTGTTTACTCTGTGTCCTCTGTGGCGTTTTCTTTTTTACGCTGCCGAGCAGAGTATTTATATGCAATCAAATCACCGCCCGCGGATAGGACCCCAGCACCTTGACGACCAGTGCCTCGTTCTCCAGGTCTGCCAGTGCCGCGGCCACCGTGGGATCCTCCTGGTGACCTTCCACATCGATGTAGAACAGGTATTCCCAAATCCCCTGTCGCGAGGGACGCGATTCGATACGCGTCATGCTGACGCCGTGCCGGGCGATATGCTGCAGCATCTGGTAGAGGATTCCCGGCTTGTTGCGCACCGAGATGAGCAGCGAGGTCAGGTCGTTGCCACTGGGCAGCGCGGCCTGCCTGCCGATGACGAGGAATCGCGTGGTGTTGTCCGGCTCGTCCTCGATATTGCGATCGCGAATGACCAGTCCGTAAAGTTCGGCAGCGGTCTCGCTTGCGATTGCCGCCGCACCTTCCGTCTCACTTGCCAGCCGGGCGGCCTCCGCATTGCTGGCGACCGCCACGTGCACCGCATCGGGCAGGTTTGCCTCCAGCCAGGCGCGGCACTGTGCCAGCGCCTGCTGGTGTGCCAGCACCTGCGTGACCGGCAAATCGTCATCACGCACCAGCAGGTGATGATGAATGCGCAGCTGCACCTCGCCGCAGACGTGCAGCGGCGAGTTCTGGAACAGGTCGAGCGTGTGGCGCACCACGCCCTCGGTGGAATTCTCGACCGGCACCACGCCATAGTCGGCCGCACCCGCCTCGACCTCGCGGAACACATCGTCGATACCGTCCAGCGCAACCGTTTCAACCGAGTGGCCGAACTGTTTCAGGGCGGCCGACTGGGTAAAGGTGCCCTCGGGACCGAGGTAGGCAATGGTCAGCGGTTTTTCCAGCGCCAGGCAGGCCGACATGATTTCGCGGAACAGCCGCGCCATTTCCTCGTCCGGCAACGGACCGGTATTGCGTTCGCTGACCCTGCGCAGGATGGCGACCTCGCGCTCGGGACGATAGAAATGCGTATCTTCGTCCGCCTCCAGCTTGACACCGGCAACCGCCTGCGCGCATGCGGCACGCTCGTTGATCAGCGCCTGGATCTGTTCGTCCAGTGCATCGATGCGCGCGCGCAATTCAGACAACTTGTCGTCAGTACTCATGAATATCAACCAGTTATCAGTAATAGTTCGAAACAGTCATAATAACGCATCAGGCCGGAACGCGTCACAGTAAGCAACTCCCTGTTGCTGTGCGGCGCCTACAGGACGCGCACATTCAGGACACCGTCGATCGCGGCAATCCGCTCGACACAATCCCCGGACAGCGCGGTGTCGACATCGACCAGCGTGTAGGCGAGCTCGCCGCGCGACTTGTTCAGCATGTCAAGAATATTCAGGCCGGCATCCGCCATGCAGGTCGAGATCTGGCCCAGCATGTTGGGCACGTTTGCATTGGCGATGGCGACGCGGAAATCGCCGTTACGGGCCATGAACATTTCGGGGAAGTTGACCGAATTGCGCACATTGCCGTTCTCCAGGTACTCGCGCACCTGTTCGACCACCATCACCGCACAGTTTTCCTCGGCCTGCCGGGTCGACGCACCGAGATGCGGCAGCGCCACCACGCGAGGATGGTCCTTGATCAGGTTGTTCGGGAAGTCACAGATGTAGGCATACACCCGGCCATCGTCGATTGCCTCGACGACGGCCGCATCGTCAACCACCCCGTCGCGCGAGAAATTCAGTATGACGAGGTTCTTGCGCGCCAGCTTCAGGCGTTCCCTGTTGATCATGTCACGCGTCGCATCGACCAGCGGCACATGGAAGGTCACGTAGTCCACGCTGGCGAGCAGTTCCTCGATGCTGGCCGCCTGGCGAACCTGCGATGACATTTCCCAGGCACGCTTGACCGTGATGTCCGGATCGAAACCGGTCACGTTCATACCCTGGGCCAGCGCCCCGTTCGCGACCTGCACGCCGATGGCGCCGAGGCCGACAACGCCCAGCGTTTTACCCGGCAATTCGAAACCGACGAACTGTTTCTTGCCGGCCTCGACCGCCTTGTGGATAGACGCATCGTCGCCCTCCAGCCGGCGCGCGAAATCCCATGCCTGGCAGAGGTTGCGCGAGCCGATCAGCATACCGGCGATGACCAGTTCCTTGACCGCATTGGCGTTGGCACCGGGCGCATTGAACACGGCAATACCGCCCTCGCTCATGTGCTTGACCGGGATATTGTTGACGCCCGCACCGGCACGGCCGATGGCCTGGACCGAAGGCGGCACCTCCATGTCATGCATGTTGTGCGAACGCAGGAGAATTGCGTCCGGGTGCTGGATCTCCGAAGCGACCTCGTAGGCATCGCGCGGGAAATGCTCCAGCCCGACCGGCGAGATATTGTTAAGTGTGAGAATCTTCTTCATATCAGTACTGTATAAAAATCATATCGCCACAGAGAACACAGAGCTCAAAGAGCATGTGAAACAGAAATTATATTCCGCCTGCACTGCATCTCCCGGAAATATAGTTATTTCTCTGTGCCCTCTGTGGCAGTATTTTATTGAAACCGGGTAATGAAAACTTCTAAGCCCTTGTGCGTTCAAATTCGGCCATGAAATCGATCAGGGCAGCGACGCCCTCTTCCGGCATGGCATTGTAAATGCTCGCGCGCATGCCGCCTACCGAGCGATGCCCCTTGAGGTTCAGCAGGCCCGCCGATTTTGCCTGTGCCAGGAACTCCCCATCCAGACCGTCATCGGCCAGGGTAAACGGCACGTTCATCCAGGAGCGGCAGTCCGGGTCGACCGGGCTGGCATAAAAAGCGGATGCGTCGACCGCGTCATACAGGCGCCGGGACTTGCGCCGGTTGATTTCCGCCATGGCGACCAGTCCTCCCTGGTCCGCTATCCATTTGAATACCAGCCCGGCCAGGTACCAGGCAAAGGTCGGCGGTGTATTCAGCATGGAGCCGCTATCGGCATGCGCCTTGTAGTCGAACATGGTGGGCGTGAAATCCAGCGTCTCGCCGACCAGGTCATTACGCACGATCACCACGGTCAGGCCGGCCGGCCCGATATTTTTCTGCGCGCCGGCATAGATGACACCGAAGTGAGCCACGTCAAGGGGACGCGACAGGATGGTGGATGACATGTCGGCGACCAGCGGCACATCACCGGTATCCGGGATGGAATGAAACTCGACCCCGCCGATGGTCTCGTTCGGGGTGTAGTGTACGTAGGCGGCATTGTCGTCGAGACGCCATTCGGCCCGGTCGGGAATAGTGCTGTAATTCGTGTCATCGGAATCGGCGGCGACATTCACATCACAGTAACGCCGCGCCTCCTTGATCGCCTTCTTCGACCATGCGCCGGTGTTGATGTAATCGGCCCCCGTCTTCCCCCGCAGCAGGTTGTGCGGCACCATCGCGAACTGGCTGGTGGCACCACCCTGCAGAAACAGCACATGGTAGTCGTCGGGAATCTCGAGCAGGCCGCGCAGGTCCGCTTCCGCCTGCGACGCGATCGACAGGTATTCCTTGCTGCGGTGGCTCATTTCCATCACCGACATGCCGGTGGCGTGCCAGTCGAGCAGTTCCTCGCGCGCCTGCGCCATGACGGGCACCGGCAACATGGCGGGGCCGGCACTGAAATTGTATACAGTCGCCACTGTCAGTACTCCGGCAACCCCCTCTCCCTTCCGGAGAGGATCGGGGAAAGGGGATCAGAATAACTGCCTGAATAAATCCCCTCATCCCGGCCTTCTCCCGGAGGAAGAAGGAATTCCCTGTATTCATTCAGAGGTCTCTTGCGCATTTCAATCTACTCAGCCTGCGCCTCATCATCGTCCTGCTCCTCGAGAATGCGCTCGATACCGACGAGGACCTCGTCATTGGCAAGCGAGATCAGCCGTACACCCTGGGTGTTGCGGCCCATCACGGAAATTTCGTTCACCCGCGTCCTGACCAGCGTGCCGCCACTGCTGATCAGCATGACCTCGTCATTGTCGTCGGCCGGCACCGCGCCCACTACCGCACCGTTGCGATCAGTGACCTGGATGGCAATAACGCCCTGTCCGCCGCGGCCGTAGACCGGGTAGTCGTCAGCCGCCGTGCGCTTGCCGTAGCCGTTTTCGGTCGCGGTCAGCACCGGGCTGTCACTGGCAATGATCAGGGAGATGACACGCCCGCCTTTCGGCAGCTTGATGCCACGCACACCGCAGGCAGTGCGCCCCATCGGCCGCACATCGCCCTCACCGAAGCGGATTACCTTGCCCGCGTCGCTGAACAGCATGATGTCCTTTTTACCATCGGTAATTGCCACATCGATCAGGTAATCGTTGTCTCGCAGGTCGATGGCGATGATGCCATTCGCGCGTGGACGCGAGAAACCTGACAGCGCGGTTTTCTTCACCGTGCCGCCGGCCGTGGCCATGAAGACAAAATGGTCGGCCGAGAACTCGCGGATTGGCAGGATCGCGTTGATGCGCTCACCGTTTTCCAGCGGCAACAGGTTCACGATCGGCTTCCCGCGCGCCATGCGACCGGCCTGCGGCAATTCGTAGACCTTCAGCCAATACGCCTTGCCGCGACTCGAGAAACACAGGATGGTGTCATGCGTACTGGCGATAAACAGCTTGTCGATGAAATCCTCTTCGCGCACACCGGCCGCCGTCTTGCCACGGCCGCCGCGTCGTTGCGCACGGTAATCGGACAGCGGTTGCGACTTCGCATAACCCGCATGCGACAGGGTCACCACCACGTCTTCCTCGCTGATCAGGTCCTCGATGGCGAGGTCGAGGTGGTCCGTCATTATTTCGGTACGACGCTCGTCGGCAAACTGCTCGCGCAGCTCGGTGAGTTCGCCGCGGATCACTTCCATCAGGTGGTCCGGGCTTTCGAGAATGGCGAGCAAATCGTCGATCAGGTCAAGCAGTTCGCGGTACTCGTTGACGATCTTGTCCTGCTCCAGTCCGGTCAGCTGGTGCAGGCGCAATTCGAGGATTGCCTGCGTTTGCCGGTCGGACAGGCGGTAACCGTCGTCGATCAGGCCGAAGCCGTCGGCCAGGTCATCCGGTCGCGAGGCGCTGGCGCCGGCCCGCTCCAGCATGCCGGAGACCATGCCCGGCTCCCAGCTGCGCTCCATCAGCGCCTGCTTCGCCTGGGCGCGGTTGGACGAGGTCTTGATCAGGCGGATGACCTCGTCGATATTCGACAGCGCCACGGCCAGGCCTTCCAGGATATGGGCGCGCTGGCGTGCCTTGCGCAGTTCGAATACCGTGCGCCGCGTGACCACGTCGCGGCGGTGGCGAACAAAGGCCTCCAGGCACTGCTTGAGGTTCAGCAGCTGCGGACGGCCGTCAACCAGCGCCACCATGTTGATGCCGAACACGTTCTGCAGCTGGGTATGCTGGTAGAGGTTGTTCAGCACTACCTCGGCCACCTCGCCGCGCTTGAGGTCGACCACCATGCGCATGCCGTCCTTGTCAGATTCGTCGCGCAGCCCGGAGATGCCCTCGATCTTCTTGTCCTTGACCAGCTCGGCGATCTTTTCCAGCAGCCGCGCCTTGTTCACCTGGTAAGGCAACTCGGTGATCACGATCCGCTGCCGGCCCTTGCTGTCGTCGCCCTCGATATGACTGAGGGCACGGATGTGGATGCGGCCGCGGCCGGTCCGGTAGGCCTCGTGAATGCCGCGCACACCGTTGATGATGCCGGCGGTCGGGAAATCCGGACCTGGCACATGCTGCATCAGGCCGTTGATGTCGATGTCCGGATTCTCGATCAGCGCCAGGCAGGCATTGATGATCTCGCCGAGGTTGTGCGGCGGGACATTGGTCGCCATGCCCACCGCGATGCCGGCAGCCCCGTTGACCAGCAGGTTCGGGACGCGCGTCGGAAACACCGAGGGTTCGTGTTCCGTCTCGTCGTAGTTGGGAATGAAGTCGACGGTTTCCTTGTCGAGATCGGCAATCAGCTCGTGCGCGATCTTCGCCATGCGCACTTCGGTATAACGCATGGCCGCCGGCGAATCGCCATCCACCGAACCGAAGTTGCCCTGCCCGTCGACCAGCATGTAGCGCAGCGAGAACGGCTGCGCCATGCGCACGATAGTGTCATACACGGCGGTATCGCCGTGCGGGTGATACTTGCCGATGACATCACCAACAATGCGGGCCGATTTCTTGTAGGGTTTGTTCCAGTCGTTGCCCAGCTCGCTCATGGCAAACAGCGCACGGCGATGGACCGGCTTGAGGCCATCGCGGACATCCGGCAGCGCGCGCCCGACGATCACGCTCATGGCGTAATCGAGGTAGGACTGCTTCATCTCGTCTTCGAGATTGACGGGCAGGACTTCTTTGGCGAAATCGGTCATCTGGACGGGTTAAATCCGGTTCCTTTGGATATATGCAGATGCTGCATTTCGCCTCTGGCGGCAATCACAGCATTAAAGACCGGCCATTTTAGCACAGCCCACTCCCCCACTACACCTGGGAAATATCGATTTCAGGCGGCACTGAGGCCGTCTGCGGAGTATTTGGCCAAATCAGGGCGTGGATTGTCCCTGACCCGGCGTCCCGACCAGGGCCAGCAGTTTATCTCTGTCCGGAGCGGCCACCACGCCGGCCTCGGTGACCAGGTAATCGACCAGCCCGGCCGGGGTCACGTCGAATACCGGGTTCCAGGCCCGGGCCCCGGCCGCCGCGACCGGCTGACCGGCAAATTCAAGTATTTCACCGGGCGGGCGCTGTTCGATGGCCACCCGGCTGCCCTCCGCGATGGACATATCGAGCGTCGACAAGGGCGCCACGACCATCATCCGCACACCGTAGTGGCGGCAGCTGACGGCCAGCTGACTGGTACCGATCTTGTTGATGACGTCGCCATTGGCCGTGACCCGGTCAGCGCCGGTGATCACCCACTGCACCTTGCCGGCCTGCATCAGGGCAGACGCGGCGTTGTCGGTGATCAGCGTCACCGGGATGGCATCCTGCACCAGTTCCCAGGCCGTCAGGCGGGCGCCCTGCAGCCATGGCCGCGTTTC
>JABDRC010000044.1 GCA_013041945.1 Halobacteria archaeon | reverse complement strand
TGTGTCGACGCTACGAGATAGACAACTCGCAGCGCGAACTGCACGGCGCGCTGCTGGACGCGGAAATTCTTGCCGATGTCTACCTGGCCATGACCGGCGGCCAGGTCAGCCTGTCCCTGGACGCCGCAACGGATGCCCGGGGTGATGTGGCCGCCGCCGCAGTGCGCCCGTTACCGGGCGACAGGCCGGCGCTGAAGGTGATACGCGCGAGCCAGGAAGAACTCGAGTCCCACGAGGCGCGGCTCGATGCAATCGACCGCCAGTGCGGCCAGGCCGCTGTCTGGCGCAGGCAGTAGCCCGGCACTTCAGACCGGTTTCATCGTGCTGTGTGGAATCCCTGGCGATTTCGCCAAAGCCGCCGACTGCATTGCCGTCGGGCCGGCCGTGTGTCCTTTTTCCGGTAGTCACTGGAGAACTGCAGGCAGGCCGGTCCGGTCATCATGCCCAGTTGCGGCGGCAGGTGCAGCAAGTGGTGACAACCCACCGCTGTGGCAATGGTGCAGTCAAGCATGAATATGCTGTCTCGCAGACGACAATGTTTTGGCATGGTCCGGTTGGCAGTGTCAGGCAGTCAGTCACTGCGGTGTCGGTTGTGGCCAGTGCAGTTTATTAGATCAGGTGGTTTATATAAAAATTATGCAACTATTTGTAATAAATAGATAATAAACCTATGGGGGTGGCGCAAACCGGACAATCGAGCGACCGGGCAGATGCCCCTTCTGTCGGCATGACGCTAACCATTCCCGTACGACCAAAGTGCAATATCCAGATTTGGCTCAGTGGCGTATAAATATTTATTAGTGTATAGGTGGTAAAGAATAAATTGAAAAACATCATTGAGATACCGGCTTATGTCGGATTCTAATAACAGGTACATAACTACGATAACGGCCGGTTCCGGACGCAGGCAGTCATGGGACGGCGCTTCAGCCTTGATGTTTCAGATACCTCGAGGCTGACAAGGAGGCCCCACCATGTTTACTGAAACCAGACAACTGTTTCACTGGCGCCGGACTTTTCACAAAGGCCGGGAGTTTGCGCACTGCAGGCGACTGATCGCTGGCGTGCTGATGTTCGGTGCTGCGGCAGTCGCGGTTGCTGCGCCGACGGGCGGTACCGTGGTACCCGGCAGCGGGGATGCGACTATTACTCCGGGCACCGATACACTCATTACCCAGACAACGGATCGCGTCGATATTGACTGGGACAGCTTTGATACCGTTGTTGGCGAGTCAGTGACTTTCGATCAGCAACGGGGTGACCATTCCGTCGCCATCAACCGTGTCCTGGACGGCAATCGAACGTTTTTCGACGGCATGCTCAACGCCAATGGCAGGGTTTTCCTCATTAACCGCAATGGCATCACCTTCGGCAATACGGCACAAATCAATGTCGGCTCGCTGCTGGCGACGACATCGGATACGGATCGGGTCGAGCAGGACGAGGTGCTGATCGGTCAGCAGGCGCAGAACGGCGTTGTTGTCTATCAATTCAGCGGTGATGGTGAATATGCCACGATCATCAATGAAGGCGACATCACGGTCTCCGACGGTGGCTTCGCGGTACTGGCGGCACCTTATGTCGAGAACAGCGGCTTTATCAAGGCCGATCTCGGCCAGGTCGAACTGGCCTCGACCCAGGACTACGACCTGCGTGTCGACTTCCGCGGCGATGGCCTGATTTTCTTTGCTCCCCAGGATTTGCCGGAGCAGTTCGACGGCGGTGATGGTGGCATTAGCGGCCCGCTTGGCGTGACCAATACCGCTGCCGGCACACTGCAGGCCCGTTCCGGGCATGTCTACCTGACGGCGAACATGGCCGCGCAGATCGTCGAAAGCACGGTGAACCTGAGTGGCGTCGTCGATGCCGACCAGTTTGTCAGTAATCCCAATGGCGGCGTGACGATGGTGGCCTCAAACGGCCACGGTCACCATGCCTATCCCGGCGGCAATATCGTGGTGACATCGACGGGTGACATCAATATCGGCGGCGGTGCCGACATCCACGCGGTCGGCGGCGAACGGGTCAGGGGCCTGTTCCGTGCCGCGGACGATATCACCATGGGTGCCGAGGGTGATGCAGCGAAGATTACACTCAAGGCAACCAGTGATTCTGACGGTTATTCCGCTAGGGATGCCGATGCCGAGGCACAGCTGGAGATGGTCGCGGCGGGCGGGTCACTCGACATCGCCGAGGGCGTAATCGAGGTTACAGCCAACGCCGAGGCAGATAATTCAGTCGTTCCCAATGGCGTCAATAGCCCCGGCGCGTCAATTTACCTCGGTGGCAGGAACAATGCCCGCGCTGTAGCGACCGCCTTCATGACGGGCGAACATGTCGACATCAATGCCGACATCACCGTCACGGCAGATGCACAGGCAAGCTCACCGGATTCTGGCAATTACGTAAACGGTGTCGCATCCGCGACCTGTTACGATTGTGGAAGTCATGGCCCCGACGCGGCCGAGGCGATTGCGGCTCTCGATGTGATTGCGGCTGGTGAAGCCGGTAGCGATTATCCTGAAGGCGATCTCACCATGGTGGGTGATATCAACGTCACTGCCAATGCCTGGACCGAGGATTCACGTTCGTCCATGGCCACCGCAAACACCATCCTGGCGGCGACCGGTGACCTCGACGTCGAAGGCGACATCGACGTGGACGCCGTGGCGATTTCCGAAGGTGCCGCGGATGAATTTCCGTCGGTAATCCCGCTGTACCAATGCCAGACACCGTCCTGCAACGGCATCCCGGGCAATGCCGCGGATGCCAACGCCGCACTGCTGATGCTCAGCGGTGCACCGCAGGGTCTGCTTGAGCCGCTTTACTACCTCTCGTTCAATGTTCCGGAACAACTCGGCACGCTGTCCGATATCCTGACGCTGGAAAGAGACACCGGCCTCTCCGACATACTGGCCAGTCTTGCGAATGATTTACCTGCTGGCATCGTGGACGCGAACAATACTGTCTTCGGTCCATTCGGTCAGGGTAAGCTCAACTACAAGGGTGACATCAACGTCACCTCGCTGGCCGAGTACAATGCCACTGGTATCGTCCAGCTTCGTACACAGGGCGATGCGCAGGCCACCTCGGCCGCGTATATCGCCGGTGGTGGCGATACCTATATCGATACCGATCCGATCAAGGTCGATTCGCAGGCCTACGCCAACTACGATGACTCTGTCTACAACCCCGGCAGCGTTGTACCCAGTGTTGTACTCAATACCGGTGGCAGCTACGTTGATTCCGAGGCGCGCAGTTTTCTGGTCATGGTGGCTGGCCTGGGTGATCTCCCGGGGGGTATTGCTCCCACACAATCCAACGGCAGCAACGGTTATTACGGCAGTGACCTGACCATTCTTGGCGATGTGTCGGCCACGGCAACCGACCAGGAGACGCTCAACGGACAACCACAGCCGTATCCGGATAATCCGCTGACCGGCGCCCTCACGGCCCTGCTTGCTACGGGGGATATCAAGGTGCGCGGTGCCGATCCGCTGGCCCAGGCCGGCCCGCTGGGTGATGCCGACCACACGGCACTGGCTCAGGGCCGCACCTCGAGATGGCAGGTTTGTGATAAAAACGGTTGCTTCCCGGTCGCTGAAGATACTGGTGGCCTGGGTCTACT
Source organism: Halobacteria archaeon (assembly GCA_013041945.1). Classification (GTDB taxonomy): domain Bacteria; phylum Pseudomonadota; class Gammaproteobacteria; order UBA9214; family UBA9214; genus UBA9214. The sequence continues at coordinate 314 of JABDRC010000044.1, read as the reverse complement.
CGCAGAAACTTATCCGGAGACTGACATCTACGTGGCCCAGCTGATCATCGAGGCCGGGGGTGATATCGACATCGAGCCCAAGACCAAGACCCAGCCCAACGGCCTGTTCAAGGACCCGATCGGTCCCGATTGGCCGGGTGACAAGCCGCTGCGGTTTGATGCCAGCGGCCAGATGCTGGTCGCAACCGGTGCGGATGCAACCCGTCCGCCCCGTATGGCGGCGCTGGACAGCAATGTGGAAGCGGCCATCCTGGCCGGCGGTGATCCCAGCAAACTGCTGCCGGCTACGGCATCGGGTGGCTGTGTCGCGGCGG
>JABDRC010000042.1 GCA_013041945.1 Halobacteria archaeon | reverse complement strand
GAACCCGACATGGTCCAGCAACTGAAGAACAACTGAGCGATTTGAAACCACGCACCAGGCTGCGCGAAGACCCGCTGTTCCTGGCCGCCATTCTGGCAGCCCCGCTGGTCTGGCTGCTGCTGTATTTTATCCTGCGCCCGGAGCTCGACTGGTCGTGGCCCCTGTACCATTCTGCGCGTTTCCTGTGGCCGGTGCTGTTTTTTCCGGTGGTTGAAGAGATCCTGTTTCGCGGCCTGCTGCAGGAATTCGTGCGTGACTATTTCAGTAAAGACATGCTGGGACCGATCAGTGTTGCCAACCTGGCAACCAGCCTGGTGTTTACCGGCCTGCATTTCTTTTATCAGCCCGCACTGTGGGCCGCGCTGGTGTTCATCCCGTCACTAGTTTTCGGCTTTTTCAAGGACCGTACCGGCCGGCTGACGGCGCCGATTATCTTGCACATGTTTTACAACTTCGGTTTTCTGTGGGTCTTCTCGGCGCCGTAACAGAATTGACTGTAGGAGCGGACGTTGTCCGCGAATAAACAGCCCCATTTTATTCGCGCATACCTGCGCTCCTACACGGTTTTTTTCAGGATCCCGATGAAACGCTGATAGCGCGAATATAACGGTGCATTGCTGCGTGGCGCAAACGTCTCCCCCGCCCCGCTGGGCGGCCAGTCCGCCGGGCCGCCGGCCGCCTGCCAGGCAACCCCGCGTGCGGTGGCCTCGACCTGCACGGGCCGATGTACCTCGAGTCCGCTCAGGTCGGCGAGCTTGCGGCACAGACCGTCCAGGTTGGAGAGTCCGCCACTGATACGGATGCGGCGGAGACGCGGATTGTAGCGGCACAGGCGTTCGATGTTGGCCTGCAGCAGGAACACGATGCTCTCGATGACGGCCACCAGCGCACCCGCGGTGTCCACGTCCCTGTCAAGGAAGTACGCCGGCGGTCCGGATTGCCACCAGGGCGCGCCAAGCCCGCCGACGGTGTTGATGAACAGCGTCGGGTTGTCGATGGCATCCAGCCAGCCGGGCAGCAAGGCCTTCAGGTCACCGGCATCGTACTGCTTTGCCACCTGTCTGACGGCTGCTGCCGCGCCGTTCACCGTCCCCTCGATGTAATAGCGGCCACTGTCGGGTTCACTGTGCGAGATGCCGGCCAGCAGGCCATCGGGACGATCGTGCGGATCATCCACCGGCATCAGCACGAAGGCCCCGGTGCCGATGTTGACAATCAGGGTGTCGGGTGGTGGTTGCCCCTGCGCATACAGCGCAGCCGTCTGGTCACCGTTGACGGCCCGCAGCGGGATCGGGTAATGCGCCAGTTGCCCGTAGTCGTCCACGATCGGCCGGCAGACCGGCAGGATCTCCCGCGGGATACCGAACAGCGACAGCATGCGCGTGTCCCAGTCACGGGTCTGCAGGTTCCACAGCAGGGTCCGCGAGGCGTTGGCATGATCGACGACTGCCGGGCGGTCCGCCAGTAAATGGTAGACCAGATAACTCGCCAGGGGTCCGGCCAGCAGGGTGCCGGCCGCGCGCGCGTCCCGGACCGGTGGTGACTCGCGCAGCAGCCATTGCAGCTTGCCGCCGCCGTAGTGCGGCGACAGGTGCAGGCCGGTGATGGCCTCGACGTCCGCTTCATGCTCCTCAAGCCGGTCGATGGCGGCCGCCGTGCGCCGGTCCTGCCAGCTGAGAACCGGGCTCAGCGGCCTGCCGGTGGCGCGGTCCCAGGCCACGACACTCGATCGCTGGGTGGCAAGCCCGGCCGCGTGGATGCGTGCGATATCGACGGCCGGGTCTGCCAGCACGGCGTCGATCACGCCGTGCATGCTGTCGAGAATCTCATCGGGTGACTGCTCGATCTCCGTGTGGCTGCGCGCGTCCAGGGAAACCGGGCGCTGCGCCGAGGCAAGCAATTGTCCACGGGCGTCGAACACGATGGCACGCGTCGAATGGGTGCCCTGGTCGATAACGAGGATATGCTCCGCCGTCATCAGTCAACCGGTGTCAGCGCGAGTTCCGCGGTGCGCGCAATGGCCCGGCGTTCGGGCAACACCGACCGGAGCGTGTGCATGACTTTCTCGGCGGTGGCGCGGTAAACGGTCAGCTTGCCGCCATAGATGGACAGGGTACGGGGAGTGTGTACGTTGTCGACCACCAGGTGGGTCTCGCGCGAGCGGCTGAAGGCCGCACCGCCCTCGGCCGGCAGCACGCGCAGACCGGCGAAGCGCTCCACCACCTGCGTGGAACGTTGCGGGAAGTAATGCTGCTGCACGTCCAGCAGGTAGGCCTCCTCTTCCGCATGCACCTGCACATCACGCGGATCGCCCCGGTAACTACTCTCGGTGGTGCCCAGCAGGGCATGCTCACCCCAGGGCAGCAGGAATATGGCACGGCGGTCGTGCGGCGACTCGACGTAGTAACACCCGGCCCGGACCGGCTCCTGCATGACGAGGTGCGCGCCCTGTACCAGGTCGGCTGCAACCGGTGCCGGCCGCGGGCTGATGCGGGCATCGATCGTGTCCACCCACGGGCCGCCGGCATTGACCAGCACCCGCGCCATGCAGTGCTGTTCCACCCCGTCAACCCGATAACTGATCTCGCAGCCCGCCGGGGTGACGACCGCGGCCGTGAATTCCGCCGGGCAGGCAAGCGTGGCGCCGTATTCGATGGCCGATTGCATCACGGCACGGGTCAGGTCGACATCATTGGTCTGGCCGTCGTGGTAGCGGAACACGGCCTGCAGCCTTGCCGTATCGAGGCCGTCGAGCGTGTCCCAGTCCCGTCGCGGCAGCGTACCGAAGCGGCTGGCGCGGCCAAACCCGTCGAGCAGGGCATACAGGGTCAGACCGGCCCGCAGGATCAGCGGGCGCCGCGTGGTATCAGGATAGACCGGTATATGGAACGGTTGCAGGCGCACCAGCTCCGGCGCATTGCGCAGCAGGATATCGCGTTCGACCAGGCTCTCGCGGACCAGGTGGAAATCGAAGCCCTCGAGGTAGCGCAGGCCACCGTGGGCCAGTTTGCTGGAGCGGCTCGACGTACCGCTGGCCAGTGCGACCTGCTCCAGCAACAGCACGCTGTAGCCGGCACAGGCCGCGGCCTGGGCCACGCCGACACCGTGGATACCGCCGCCGACGATGACCACGTCGAAATGCTCAGCCATGCCCCCCCTCCCCCGCGAGCAGGCTGCGAATGACATTGGTCTCGATCATGTCGAAGCCCCGCTCGAGTAACGGCCCGATTTCATCCGCCCGGTTCACGGTATAGACCACCCACTGCCAGGGACCTTCCCACAGCGGTGCGGGCAGCGGCGGCAGCCGCTTGCGATTGACGAACAGGTAATCCGGTGCAAGGTCGGTGGCCCGCCGGCGGTTGTCTTCATCCCAGTGCGGCACGACCCAGCCGACCGGCAATGCCGACCGCTTGCGCACAGACTCCAGCGCAGCATACTCGAAGGATATCAGGATGCACTGGTCCAGCACGCCGGCCAGTGTTTCCAGCATGACATCGATGACGCGTCCGGTGCCGAAGGCGGTGATGCTGGCGTGCTTGATCTCCACAAACGCGCGTGCGTCGGGCCACGCCGCCAGCAGCCCGGCAAACTCCGCAAGGGTGGCAATGCGCAGGTCAAGGAACCGGTCCCCGAAGCGGTCGGGATGGCCCGCGGGCAGCGAGTGTATTTCCGCGTAAGGTGTGTCGGTGACGATCTGGTCGTGGTCGGTTATTTTCAGCAGGGACGGATCGTGACTGAGGATCGGTATGCCGTCGGCCGTGACCTGCACGTCGGTTTCGATATAGCGTGCGCCCGCCCGCAGGACCTCGCGGTAGCCGGCCAGTGAGTTTTCCGGCCAGCTCTCCGGCTCGCCGCGATGTGCGATCAGGATGTCGATCATGCGTGGCGCCACCAGTCGGCGATCACCTGCGCGACATGCGGGTTGACGAGGTAACCATAGGATTTGTGCACGTTGAGTCCATGGCTGTCGCGATAGTGGTTGAGGATGTCGTTACGCATGTCACGAATCGAGTTTATACACCCGTTATCGATCATTGCGCGAAAATCATTTGCCAGCAACGGGTCCAGCGCCACCAGGTCGCCGCGTGAGGAGATGTTGACCCAGTCATTGATGTTGCACGGATAGTGGCCGAGGTGGCGTGCATCACGCCCGGCCAGCCGGCGCTGGACGTAATTCATGCCCAGCGGGCTACCCAGCGTGAGCAGGCGGTCGACGCAGGTTCGCACGCCCTCGAGGTGCTGGAGCTCCCACAGGGAATCCCAGGCGATGATCGATCCCATGCTGTGCCCGATCAGCAGTACCCTTTCGCCCTGTTCGGCGGCCTTGCGCAGGGGCGCCTTTTGCAGCTGGCGAATATGGCAGGCGGTATTGTCATGGTTACAGAAATAGTGGCTGGTCTCCTGGATGGAACGCTTCACGCGCGGGTCCGGTATCAGCGGGATCAGCCACGGCAGGTAGTCGCCGATGGTGTACAGGGTGCGGGCGACCCGGTACTTCAGCGGACGCGCGGCCTTTAGATCGGCAGGCGGATCGGCCTCGGCCAGCAGGCGGTCGATCCACGGCAGCAGCTCCACGATATCGAGACTCTCTGCATGTACCAGGTGACTCCAGGAAACCAGCGTGAAACAGTCGCTGGATTCGATTTCCACCGCGATTTCCCGGTCTACCTTTGCGACACCATGCAGCAGGCAGCGCAACAGCTGCTGCCGATGCGCTGTGGCCGTCGGCTTTGGATTCTTGCCGTGGGTGAAGATGATGCGTTTCAAGGCGGCGGGCGATCAGAATGAAGCCAGTTGCTCGCAGGTCGGTTCGGCACAGCAATACCAGTTCTCGGACAGGCGCGGCACGGGTGCGCCGGCCGCGTGTAAATCAATCGGCGGGACCGGCATGTCGGCCGCCGTATGCGCCAGGTGCCAGATGCCGGTGAAGATATCGGCACGGGACTGGCCGTCGGCCTCGGCCTGCTGCACCCGGGCCTGTATGTCCTGCTGCAGGCGGTCCATGCGCGGGTCCGGGTGCTGCCAGGGGTGTCCAAGGATAGTCGGGTCAAAGGCACCAATGAAGTTATCACTGCCCTCGATGTCGAGGACATGTGAACCGGCCGGCACCAGCAGGCGGATCGACAGCTGCACCGGTGCCACGGCCTCGACCAGCTGCAGCGTGACGATATCGGTGAGCAGGGCGATATAGTGTTCCAGCCGTGTCCACGGCGTGAAGGCGACGAAGGTCGGCGCCAGCGCGATGCCGACTTCGCGCATGAGCGCGAGCGCAGTGATGAAATCCGCACGGCTGTGGCCCTTGTCCAGCAAGGCAAGCAACGCGTCATCGACGGATTCGACTGCCGACAGGATAAACAGACAGCCGAGACGGCCGAGCTCGCGAATCTCGTCGGGGTACCTGACGATGTGCTCGATCTTGATGGTGGCATCCCAGGTCAGGTCCGGGTAGCGTGCATGCAGGGCACGCGCGATGCGCAACGCATGACCGGGGCCGTTGAAGAAGTCCGGGTCACCGAAGGAGATATGGCGCGCACCGGCGGCGACCTGGCCGTCGATATCCGCCATGACCACGTCCACCGGTATCACGAAAAACCTTCCCTCGTAGACCGGCACCACCGGGCAGTGTTTGCAGTGATACCTGCAGCCGCGCGTGGTCTCGGCAAAACCCGCGGTGCGGGTCGTGCCGTCCGGCAGGACCAGGTGTGCGAATTTGTCGAGTGCCGGCAGCGTGCTGCGGTCCGGGACGATGAACGGCACCTTGTCGAGCCGCGTCGCGGCCATGAAGGGGGGCGATTGATGGCTGTCGCGCAACCGCCTGACCAGCTCGAGCAGCCCGCTCTCGAACTCGCCGCCGATGACCGCATCCACGCCCAGCCCGCGAAACAGGTCGACGTTCATGGTTGCATACAATCCGTAGATGCACAGGCGCGCGCGTGGCGACAGCTGCCTGATCTTTGGCAGGGCTTCGACGGCGATGCGCGTGGCCGTGTGCATCGGTACATAAATTCCCACCAGACCGGTGTCCGCCGCCAGGCATTCGTCGAGTTTCTGGATTGACAGATCACAACAGCTGACGCTGCAGCCTTCCCGCGCCAGCAAGGCCGCCGGCTCCGCCAGGCCGAAGGGTTGCCGGCCCAGTTCGTAGGGATTGACGAGGGTTATTTTCATGTTTTTTTCTATCTTTATAACAGTTGCTTGTACGGTTTTCCTGCGATTTTGTATTAATGGCTTCCGGCAGCTGGAACAGCGCCTGGCTGAGGCCGCATCGGGGTGCATTCTAGCGCGTTTACCGCACTTACCTGTAGCTGTGCTTGCGGCCCGATTGCAGGTAGTATGCACACGCACTGAATTACCGCGACGTCCGCGGTTGCCACTACGGGAGAAGTGACCATGGCAGCATCCAGGGGAATTACCGGAACCGGCTTTGTGCTGCGCCTCATCGCGGCAGCCATACTGGTGTTTGCGACCTACAACCCGTCCGGCAAATCCTACTACCACTGGCTCAGTGAAAACATTTCCACACCCACGCCATTGCTGGCGCTGGCCGGCATCCTGCTGCTGATCGGCTGGACCATTTACCTGCGCGCCACCAGCCGGTCACTGGGCGCCTTCGGCCTGTTCCTTGCGGCCGCCTTCTTTGGTGTGCTGGTATGGATGACGATCGACTGGGGCTGGATCAGTGCGGACAGCGTCGAGGCCATGACGTGGATCTTCGAGGTCATTCTGTGCGGCGTCCTCGCCATCGGCATCTCCTGGTCGCATATCCGCCGGCGCATGACCGGCCAGATCGACGTCGACGAAGTGGAAGGTGATGTCTGAATAACACCTTGCATGCGCCGGCATGAGCAGCAACCTGCCCTTCGATTACATCGACACGGCGGACGCGTTGTCCGGGCTGTGTGAGCGGCTCGCCGAGGCACCCTGGATCGCCATCGATACGGAATTTCTGCGCGAGAAGACCTACTATCCGAAGCTGTGCCTGTTGCAGCTGGCAGTCCCCGGCACGGCTGTCTGTGTCGACCCGCTGGCACTGGATGACCTCACACCGCTCACGGACCTGCTGTTCAACGAGCATATCGTCAAGGTCATGCATGCCGGCCGGCAGGACATGGAAATCATCTATCACCTGACCGGCCGGGTCCCCGCCCCCCTGTTCGACACGCAGATTGCGGCGCCGTTGCTCGGCTATCCCGACCAGGTCGGCTACGGCAACCTGGTCAAGTCCGTACTGCATATCACGCTCGACAAGCTGCACACCCGGGCCGACTGGTCGCGACGTCCGCTCACCCCGGAGCAGTTGCGCTATGCTGCCGACGATGTCATCTTCCTGGCCGATGTCTACCGGGCGCTGCATGAGCGGCTGGCGGCGCTCGGCCGTCTGGACTGGCTGGACGGGGACTTCCGGCAGCTGGCCGACCCGGCCCTGTATGAGAATTCGCCGGAACTGGCCTGGCTCAGGGTCAAGGGGGCCAACCGGCTGCGCGGTGCCAGCCTGGCCGTACTGCAGGCGCTGGCGCAGTGGCGCGAGGAGCAGTCGCGTGAGCGCGACCGTCCGCGAGGCTGGCTGCTGCGCGATGATGCCATGATCGACATCGCCCGGCACCGGCCCGCGACGCCGGATGCACTCAGGCAAATCCGCGGACTCAATGAGCGCCTGCTGGCGCGTTCCGGGGAGAGCCTGGTCGACCTGGTGCGGGACGCTGCCGGCAGCCGGCCACAGCCCCTTCCCGACCAGGTGTCGCGCAAACCGCTGTCCGCCGCGCAGGATGCCATGGTGGACATGCTCATGGCGGTGGTCCGTCTCAGCGCGGCGGAGAATGACCTGAACCCGGCGGTGCTCGCATCACGTAAACAGCTGGAACAACTGGTAGCGGGCAGCCCGGAGAGCAACATCATGCAGGGCTGGCGCAAGCCGCTGGTCGGTGACCGCCTGACGGCCCTGCTCGATGGCAGGCTGACGCTTGGTATACACAACGGTCAGGTGATCGTAGAACAGCCTGCAACCCTCGAGGCTTAACGGCATCGCGGACAGCGTCCGCTCCTGCAAGATTTTAATGTGGCGCAGGAGCGCGGGGACGCGCGATTGGCAAGGCGTTATTACGTTCGAATGCCGTATCCGGTGCGCAGCAGGTGCAGGCTGAACAGGTACAGCGCGACAATGAAGCCGATGCTGATCAGATATGAAATCCACAGGCTGATATCCGAGATGCCGAGAAAACCGAAGCGGAACGCGTTCACCATGTACAGGATCGGATTGACGAGTGATACGTCCTGCCAGAATTCGGGCAGCATGCTGATGCTGTAGAAGATGCCGCCCAGGTAGGTCAGTGGCGTCAGGACGAACGTGGGTATGATGGAGATGTCGTCGAAGCTGTTGGCAAACACGCCGTTGATCAGGCCCGCCAGCGAAAACAGGATGGACGTCAGCACGATCATGCTGAGCATGACTGCAATGCTGTGGATGTTGAGCGGGTTGAACACCAGCGACACGCCGGTGACGGCGATGCCGACCAGCAGGCCGCGCGTCACGCCACCGCTCACGTAACCGAGCAGGATGATGTAATTGGGGATCGGCGAAATCAGCATTTCCTCGATGTGGCGCTGGAATTTCGAACCGTAAAATGACGACACCACGTTGGCATAGGAATTGGTGATCACGGACATCATGATCAGGCCGGGGATGATGAACTCCATGTAGTCGAAGCCGTTCATCTTGCCAATCCGCGGCCCGATGAGATTGCCGAAAATAATGAAATACAGTGCCGTGGTAATAACCGGCGGCAGCACCGTTTGCACCCAGATGCGCGTAAAGCGGCGCACTTCCTTGGTCGAGATGGCCTGCAGGGCGATCAGCTTGCTGCGGGTATTCATGGTGAAATTCTGTCCTGGCTGTTGTCCACCAGGTTCATGAACAGCTCCTCCAGGCGATTGGTCTTGTTGCGCATGCTGCTGACCTTGATACCCTGGCGGGTCAGTTCGGCAAACAGCGAATTGATCGATTCATCACGACGGATCTCCGCCTCCAGGGTGTTCTCGTCCACCCGCACCAGCCGGTGCTGCTCCAGTTCCGGCAACTCCGCCAGGGGCGTGTCCAGGTCCAGCACGAAGGTTTCCATGCTGAGGGTGTTGAGCAGGCTGCGCGTGCTCGTATTCTCGATCAGCTCACCCTCGTCGATGATGGCGATGTTGCGGCACAGGCTTTCCGCCTCTTCCAGGTAATGGGTCGTCAGGATGATGGTGGTCCCGGCGGCGTTGATCTCGCGCAGGTAGGACCACATCGAACGCCTGATCTCGATATCCACGCCGGCGGTCGGCTCGTCGAGAATCAGGAGACGGGGGCGGTGCACCAGGGCACGGGCAATCATCAGGCGCCGTTTCATCCCGCCCGACAGGTTGCGCGACATCATGCGGCGCTTGTCCCACAGATCGAGG
>JABDRC010000038.1 GCA_013041945.1 Halobacteria archaeon | reverse complement strand
CGGCTGGCGCTGGTGCGGGATGATGTATCCGTGCGCATGGTCATCGACCAGTGGCAGTTCGGGCAGCCATCCGCACCGGTTCCATGAGCCGTATCACCGTCCCGCCGGGGGCCAGCGGACCCTGGCCTGCACCCGCAAAGCTCAATCTGTTTCTGCACATCACCGGGCGTCGCCCGGACGGCTACCATACCTTGCAGACCCTGTTCCAGTTCCTCGGTATTGCCGACTGGCTTTATTTCGAGCCCGATGCGACCGGCGAGATAAGGCGCGCCGGTGGTGCAGCGGGGATTGCGGCAGAGAACGATCTGACGGTGCGTGCGGCACACCTGCTCAGGGCGCAGACTGGTTGCCGCGCCGGGGTCACGATCTACCTCGAGAAGCGCCTGCCTGTCGGGGCGGGACTGGGTGGCGGCAGTTCGGATGCGGCCACAACCCTGCTGTTGTTGAATCGTCTCTGGAAGCTTGATTTGAATATCAATGAGTTAGCAGAGGCGGGACTGGCGCTGGGTGCGGATGTGCCGGTGTTTGTGCACGGGCGGGCGGCCATTGCGGAAGGCGTCGGTGAAATACTCACCCCGGTCGAGCCGCCCGAGTGCTGGTTCCTGCTGGTAAATCCGTCTGTAAGCGTATCAACTGCCGATATTTTTTCTGACGTGGAATTGACACGGGACACGCCGCGGATGACAATACCCGACCTTCTTTCGGACGGTGGCCGGAATGATTGCCAGCCGGTGGTTTGCAACCGGTATCCGGAAGTGGCGGCGGCTCTCAACTGGTTGAATGAACATGCTCCTGCCCGCATGACGGGATCCGGAAGCTGCGTGTTTGCGGCGTTTGACTCCGAACAGGATGCGCAGGCCGTTGCGGACCGGGTGCCGGAGCAGTGGGACGGGTTTGTGGCACGGGGTATGAATCGCTCACCCCTGCACATTGCCCTGGATTGAGCCGGTCCCGTCCAGGCAGCCGATAACGACCGGACAGTTATCTTGGGACGTCGCCAAGTGGTAAGGCACGGGGTTTTGATCCCCGCATTCGCAGGTTCGAATCCTGCCGTCCCAGCCAGACAAACAGGACTGGCAGTGACACGGCAGGATGAGAACCTCAAGGTTCGACTAACACGCGAAGCGTGTTAGAACGTTGCCGCGAAGCGGCAGCGGCCCGGAGGGCAAGGAACGAAGTGACGAGTAATCCTGCCGTCCCAGCCAGACAAACAGGACTGGTAGTGACACGGCCTGCAATACGTGTAAGCGGATTGTTCAGACATCGATAAGAGCTGAAATTCATGAACGGAAATCCTCCATCAGATTCTGACAGCCGCATGCTGGTATTTACCGGTAGTGCAAACCCGCGCCTGGCACAGTCGATCGCGAACCAGTTGCGTCTGCAAATGGGTGCCGCGCATGTCGACAGTTTCAGCGACGGCGAGGTGCAGATCGAGATCATGGAAAACGTCCGTGGCAAGGATGTGTTTATCGTGCAGCCGACGTGTGCGCCGACCAACGACAATCTGATGGAATTGCTGGTGCTGATCGATGCGGTGCGGCGTTCATCAGCCTACCGGATTACCGCGGTCATCCCGTATTTCGGGTATGCCCGCCAGGACCGCCGGCCGCGCGCCGCGCGCGTGCCGATTACGGCAAAAGTGGTCGCCACCATGATCGGCACGGTCAAGGCCGACCGCGTACTGACGGTTGACCTGCATTCCGACCAGATCCAGGGGTTTTTCGATATTCCGGTGGACAACGTGTATGCATCACCGATCCTGCTGGGCGATATCTGGCGGCAGAAATACCCGGACATGGTGGTGGTATCGCCAGATGTCGGCGGTGTGGTGCGCGCGCGTGCGCTGGCCAAGCGCCTGGATGATGCGGACCTGGCGATTATCGACAAGCGCCGTCCGCGCCCCAATGAGGCGCGCGTCATGAATATCATCGGCGAAGTCGAGGGCCGGACCTGTGTCCTGATAGACGACCTCGTCGATACGGCCGGTACCCTGTGTCTCGCAGCGAAGGCCCTGAAAGAGCACGGCGCGTCCCGCGTGGTCGCCTACTGTACGCACCCGGTCCTGTCGGGGTCCGCGGTCGGGAATATCGCGGCCTCGGAACTGGATGAACTGGTGGTAACCGATACGATCCCGCTGCGCGAGGATGCCAGGCAGTGTGACCGGATCAGGCAACTGAGTGTTGCCGCGATGCTGGCGGAGACCATGCGCCGGATCAGCAACGAGGAGTCCGTCAGTTCACTGTACATGGACTGATACAAATTTACCGTGGTGTCCCGTTGCGGGGCGCTGTATACCTGCTTTCCTGGTCGCGGGAGGGCTTAACCGACACCGCAAGGTGTCAATTGTTGGAGTATTAACATGGCTATCAGCTTTGAATTGAACGCAGAGCCGCGCAGTGACACGGGTAAGGGTGCGAGCCGCCGCCTGCGTCGTGCCGGCAAGGTGCCTGCCATCATGTACGGTGGCGGGAAAGACCCCGAGTCGCTGACACTCTCGCACAACGAGGTATTGCGAAATCTCGAGCACGAGGCATTTTACTCGCACATTCTGACCATCAAGGTCGGCGGCAGTGACACGCCTGTCATCCTGCGTGACATGCAGCGCCACCCGAGCAAGCCCGTTGTCATGCATATGGATCTGCAGAGGATCAGTGCGCGCGAGAAACTGAAGACGAATGTGCCGCTGCACTTTATCGGTGAAGATGCGGCGCCGGGTGTGAAAGCCGGTGGTCTGGTCTCGCATGAGTTGACGGAAGTCGCGGTGGAGTGTCTGCCAAAGGATTTGCCGGAATTTATCGAGGTGGATATCTCCGGCCTGGATATCGGCGACTCCATTCACCTGTCTGCAGTGACAGTACCGGATGGTGTGACCCTGACCGAGCTTGCGCGTGGCGATGGTCATGACCTGAGTGTGGTCTCCATTCACGTACGGCGTGCGGTGGAAGAAGAAGAACCGACCGAGGCCCCGGCAGCAGAAGGTGAGGCTGCCGAAGGCGAGGCTGAAGGCGGTGAGTCCGGCGAAGAAAGCTAGGCGATCTGCGGATGGCGCAAGCTGTAAACCGGCGCGCAGGCCAGAATCAGCAATGCCTGGTGTAGCATGCGCGTTGAGCTGATTGCCGGCCTGGGTAATCCCGGCAGCAAGTACGAACAGACCCGGCATAATGCCGGGTTCTGGTTTGTGGATGCGGTCGCGCGCCAGTATCACGAGCAGTTTCGTGCGGACAGCAAGTACAAGAGTGACACGACCCGTTGCTCCATTGCCGGTCATGACTGCCGTCTGCAAAAACCGATGGACTATATGAATTGCAGCGGTCGTCCTGTCGCCGCACTCGCCGGTTTCTACCGGATTCCCCGTCATTCCATCCTGGTGGTGCACGATGATCTTGATCTGCCACCCGGAACGGTACGGCTGAAGAAGGATGGTGGCCACGGCGGTCACAACGGTCTGCGCGACCTGATCCCGCAACTCGGCGGCAAGGACTTCCTGCGACTGCGCATCGGTATCGGTCATCCGGGCCACCGCGATGACGTTGTGGGTTATGTACTGAAGGCGCCCTCGAGTGCAGACCGTGCGCTGATCGAACGCGCCATCGACGACGCACTGGCCGTCCTGCCGAAGATCGTTGATGGTGATATCGAGGCGGCGATGAAGGATTTACACACGTCTGGTGCTGATAAACAGTGAACATAAACCACCACAGGGTACACAGAGGGTACAGAGCAAACTGGTTTGAAGAGATAATCTCTCTCTGTGATCTCTGTGATCTCTGTGATCTCTGTGATCTCTGTGATCTCTGTGGCGCTGTTTTGGATCTGAAATGAGCGTAAAGTGCGGCATCGTCGGATTGCCCAACGTGGGCAAGTCCACACTCTTCAATGCCCTGACCGAGGCCGGCATCCAGGCGGAGAACTACCCGTTTTGCACCATCGATCCCAACGTCGGTATCGTGCCGGTGCCGGATCCGCGCCTGCAGCGACTGGCCGATATCGTCAGGCCGCAAAAGGTCATCAATACCGCGATGGAGTTCGTCGACATTGCCGGGCTGGTCGAGGGGGCATCGAAAGGCGAGGGGC
>JABDRC010000036.1 GCA_013041945.1 Halobacteria archaeon | reverse complement strand
CGCGCTCCTTCCAGCGTTCGCCGAAGATGCGCAACAGGGGTGAGATCAGGCGCTGGATAACGACATCGACCGGATACAGCGACAGCGCATCGTTGTATATGCCATCCAGCGCCTGCTCGTCGAAATGCTCGACTGCCTCAAGCATCTTGCGTTGATAATCACGCCAGACCTCGCCGGCATCTGCGACAGTGACCGCAGGCTCCTGGCCGCCGGCCTGCTCCAGCAGGGGTTTTACCTGGCTGATCGAGATGCCCTGGTCGAGCAGTTCGAGCACATGCCGGATCATTTCGACATCGTTCTCGGTATACAACCGGTGCCCCTTGGGGGTGCGCTGCGGGGTGATCAACTGATAGCGCCGCTCCCAGGCGCGCAGGGTCACCGGGTTGACGCCGGTCAGTTCGGCGATAGTGCGTATGGGCAACAGGCTTCCCGGTACGATGGTTTTATCTGCAGACTGTGTGCGCGGCATGGACCTGATTCTCAAGCGATGTACAATAATTGTACACTATTGGTGCAAGTTTTATCAGCCCCTTGCATGCATTCGGGTTGCCGGGCGATCAACCGTTCGGCTACCTGCCGGGTAGACTGGTGTCTCCATTGCGGCGCTAACTGATCTGTGTCAATTACTTCGCGACCAGGTATCTATAAAGTATGCTTGACCTGAGGAGTAATGCGAGTAATAATGAGAACCATTCTCAATTATACTTATTTGTCATCATCGAATGACCTGCAGGTATCGAATTGAAAAATATGACAAATCTTTCATGTCTCAGGAAAGGTGAATGTGCCTGTATTACCGGCATTCACGCCCCTGATGACATCCGCCAGCGCCTGCAGTCCATGGGGCTGCGAACCGGCCGCGAAGCGGAGGTGATCCGCTGCTCTCGCCAGGGCCCCATGCAGATCCGCGTGGGCAGCATCAACCTGATTATGCGTCGCAGCGACGCAGCGCGCGTCTCCATCACCACGGGCAAGTGAAACGCCTTGCCATTGTCGGCATGCCCAACACGGGCAAATCGACATTTTTCAATCGCCTCACCGGCTCCTCCTCCCGCGTTGGTAACTGGCCCGGCGTCACCGTTGAACTTCTCAGCGCCCGCATCGTGCTGGGTAACGATGCAGTCGATGTCATCGACCTGCCCGGTATCTACGACCTGCACGGCTTTGCCGAGGACGAGCAGATCGTCCGTGATTTCCTGGAGAACAACCGCGTTGACCTGATCAGCCTGGTGCTGAATGCCACGCAACTCGATCACCAGCTGCCGCTTGCACTGCAAATCATCAAGCTCGGACTGCAACCGGTCATACTGGTCAACATGATCGACGAGGCCGAAAAGCTCGGCATTCGCATCGATGCCGATGGCCTGGAACGGGACCTGAACTGCCCGGTACAGTTGTTGAGTGCCCGCAACGGCACCGGGTTCAACGAGACACGCGACGTCATCGCCGCAACACTCTATCGCACGCAACCGCCCCCGCTGGACACCCTGCGCGAAAACCTGCACGCCGACGATGAGATCGTCGAGCGTGCCGATGCCCTGGTCGGCCGCTACATCACATCGCCCAGCAGACTGGTGCGCAAGATGAGCGAGCGCATCGACCATGTCCTGCTGCATCCGGTGCTGGGTCTGCCGCTGTTCTTCCTTGCCATGTTTCTCGTCTTTCAGGCGGTGTATACACTGGGCGCACCACTGCAGGATGCGGTTGCCTGGCTGCTTGACCTGCTGAAGACACAGGCCCTGGAACCGCTGGCGGGCAGTATGTCTCCGGCACTGTACGGCTTCCTGGTGGACGGCCTGTATGACGGTATCGGCACGGTGGCGTCGTTCGTGCCGGTCATTATCCTGTTCTTCTTTTTCATGGCGGTCGTCGAGGACAGCGGCTACCTGGCACGTGCCGCCTACCTCACCGACGCACTGATGGCCCGCATGGGTCTGGATGGTCGCGGCTTTGTCATGATCCTGATGGGCTTCGGCTGCAATGTGCCGGCCCTGATGGGTACGCGCGTGATGCGCAGTCGCGCCCTGCGCTGGCTGAGCATGCTGGTGATACCGTTTTCGCTGTGCTCGGCACGCCTGCAGGTGTTCATCTTTATCACGACCGCACTGTTTACCGCCAGCCAGGCGCCGTTTGTGCTGTTTTTCATGTATCTTGCGAGTTTCAGTGCGGCCTTCCTGACGGCCCTGGTATTCGGTCGCAGACTGAAGAGCGACGAACCGTTTGTACTGGAGATGCCACCCTACCGCGCCCCGATCCTGCGCCAGGTGCTGTTGCGCGGCTGGCACGAGATTGCGCATTTCCTGCGACGCGCCAGCACCTTCATCATTACCGGGGTGGTGCTGGTCTGGATACTGACGCACTACCCGGAAGGCAGCACCCCCGGCGGCACGGACACCTGGGCCGGGGTGCTGGGCGAGTGGCTGAAACCGGCCCTCGATCCGATCGGTATCAGTGCGGCCATGTCGGTGGTGCTGGTATTCGGCTTCGTCGCCAAGGAGATCGTGATAGGCGCCATGGTGGCGATGACCGGCCTGGAAGGCGACGCCCTGAGCGGTTACCTGGCCACCCAGATGGACCTGGTGCAGGCCATCAGCTTCATGCTGTTCGTACTGTTGTACACGCCCTGCCTGTCGACTATCGCCACCCAGCTGAGCGAATCGCGCAGCTGGAAATTCGCCGGCATCAGCCTGACCTGGTCACTGGGACTGGCCTGGCTGGTCAGCTTTATCTTCTACCAGTCTGCCCGCCTGCTGGGTTACTGATATTGCCTCTCCAGCCCGCATCTGGCACCTGCAGGCGCGGATCGAACGATGTACAGGGACAAGGTTACGTAGCGGCCTTGTATTTCCAGCCGAGGGTCGCCTGGAGGCCGGAAGCGGGGCCGCGTTTAGCTCATCTATTCGCGCGTTCCCGCGCTCCTACACCCAATAGAAGCACCTGCAGGAGCGGACGTTGTCAGCGAATGAATCGCGTACGCGGTGCGCTCCTACCCGGTGATATACAAGCTTAAT